>CACYDK010000227.1 GCA_902773155.1 uncultured Ruminococcus sp. | reverse complement strand
TCATACTGGAGAAGAGCTCTGGCGATTCCGTGACGGATGGCGCCGGCCTGGCCGGTAACGCCGCCGCCGTTTACGCGGCAAACGATGTCGAACTTCTCGCCTGTCTCGGTGAGAGCGAGAGGCTGACGAACGATGAGCTTAAGGGTCTCGAGACCGAAGTAATCGTCGATGTCTCTGTCGTTGATTGTTACCTTGCCGGTACCCTGGTAAAGTCTAACGCGGGCAACGGAGGATTTTCTTCTTCCTGTTCCGTAGAAATAAGGTGCCTTATCGTACATATTCTTTACCCTCCTTACGCTTCAAAAGCCTCGGGCTTCTGAGCCTGATGACTGTGCTCCGCGCCCTCGAAGAGACGAAGTCTGAGAAGCGCGTTTCTGCCGATTGTATTATCGGGAATCATGCCCTTAACGGCGAGCTCCATAGCCTTTGTAGGACGGGTAGCCATTAAAGTATCGTAGCGTGTTTCCTTAAGATGGCCGATATAGCCGGTGTGACGCTGCCACTTCTTCTGAGTGAGCTTATTGCCTGTTAATACAGCGTCCTTGCAGTTGATGATGATTACGTGATCGCCGCAGTCTACGTGAGGTGTGAAGATGGGCTTGTGCTTACCTCTGAGGAGCACAGCAGCCTGAGCGGCAACGCGTCCGAGGGGCTTACCCGCGGCGTCGATTACGTACCACTTGCGGTCGATTTCGCTTTTCTTTGCCATAAAAGTTGACATTTGCGTATCCTCCTTAAAATTCTGAATGCCTGCTTATTATAATACGCCGAAACCGCATTGTCAATAGATTTTTGCCTATTTTTTAAAATAGATTTCGCTTTCTCTTATAATCTCAGAAAATCGCCCGTATACTCTCGTTTTCTAAAGGGCGAATTTCGAAAAAGCATAATAACCAACCTGACCTTTCCCCGATTAAATAAAGCCGATTGAGCACCGTCTCGGCATAATCCACAAATCACTACCGAATATTCTGTACAAAAAGCCGAAAGTGAAAATGGTTGAATTATTATGAAACTTTTTCCGAAAACTTTAACACTTCTTTATTAGAGAGGTTAGGATTACGAGAGTTCACAAAATAGTGTGATAAATTTTTTGCATAAATCACAAACCGGGTATTTTAGTTTACGGATTATTCTCACATAGTGTCAATTGATTTCACCATCCTACAGTGTTAATATTTTAACAACAAAAGTTTTGGGAAAATATTATTATTTAAGAGGAGATTCTACTATGAAAAAATTCATATCCGTTTTATTGTCTATAATAATTTCATTCGGTTGTTTTGATTTATCGGTATTTGCAGTCACAGACGAAGAAGAGATGATGGCGATAATGGAAGAAAAGACTTGCTTTAAATATGAATGCAAGCTTCAAAACTATTAAGGAGAGATTGATGTGAAAAGAATAATATGTTTTATTTTAGTTTTGATACCGGTTATAATGTCAATTGTGCCGGTTTACGCTATCGATTATATTTATGATAACGCGTCGGGTTGTTCGTATCGAATCATTGATGACAAATATGCCGAAATCGTAAAGGCCGATATTGAAGCAACCTCGGTAATACCATCAGAGTTAGGCGGACATACGGTTATCAAAATCGACGACAGCGCCTTTAGAATATATGATGAATGGATCGATGAATACTTTTATGAATATCAAACTAAGCCCGATTGGATTATTCCTGATACAATTTCACGAATCGGGGATTACGCATTCCGCAACCGGGAATTAGATACTATCGAAATCCCAAACAGCGTTACATCCATCGGCAAAGGCGCATTCTACAAATGTGTTCCATGGAAAAATAATACGAATGAAAACTGTCGAATCGATTCCATTACAATTCCCGGTTCCGTAGATACTATTTCGCAGGACACCTTCGGAAAATGCCGTGTAAAAAACGTGGAGTTGCGATACGGAGTAAGTAAAATAGAAAAAGGCGCGTTTATGGAATGCAAAGCAGAGAACATAAAGCTTCCCGCAACTGTAATCAAGATCGGCGAAAAAGCGTTCTTTGATTGTGATTATCTGACGCAGCTGGATTTAAGCGCTAACCCCGACGTCGAAATTGGTAATTATGCTTTCGGGTTCAGAAAAACTAATAACAAAATAATAAAGGACGATAAGTTCAAGGTCACTACAGTACCCTACATACACAGATATTTTAGAGGAAAAGCTGTAAGCTCCGCAAAAACGCGAGAGTATATCCACAACAATAAACTGAATTACAGTATAAAACCGGACAGTTCAAACAGCTGTGAGGTTTATTCGGGCGATACCTTCTCGATTGACGGCTTCGACGCAACGAGGATGATTTTACCAAATAACAAAAACGTACGGATAAACTCTGACGGAGAGCTGGCGGCGCTGAAAAAAGGTAAGGTTAAAGCGAGAATAGACGACGTAAGTGAAACCGGAGCTGAGTTTGAGATAAACGTTATAGATAATCCCGGGCTTATGAAAAACAACAAGGATGTAAAAGCTATAACCGTGAAGAAAGGCAAAACCGCTGACTTAAAGCTCACAGGTAAAGTCAGTTCGATCCCCAACAAATACACATCAACTAAGTACGCGAAAATCACCTCGAAGAAAAACGCCTCGACAATCAAAATACGGGGAATTAAAAAAGGCTCCTCTACCCTGAAAATCAAGGTCAACGGAGTATATACGATTAAGCTTAGGGTCAAGGTTATTGATTAATAATAGTATTGTTGCTGACAGCGCAAAAGCGCTGTCAGCATTTTCATTTACTGAAAAATACCGGTTTTATAAATTTGTATCTTGTTTTGGCTTTAGTTTGGTGATATAATAAGGCGAAACTGATAGTAAAGAAGGTTTTACGAATGAACGATTACTATAACAATTATAATAACCAATATAACAATCCGTCTCCGCAGGCTCCGTCCCAGCCGCCTCAGCCGCCGATGGCTCCGCAGATCAACAGTTATCCAAATCCGCCGCAGGCTCCGCAGCAGCCTCAGCAGTACTACCGTCCGGCTCAGCCTCAGCCGCCGCAGAACTACTACAATCAGCAGTATCAGCCGCCCGCAGAGAAGCAGAAGGGCTCCGGCGCCGGGCTAAAGGTTCTGCTCGCGATAGTGATCACTCTTCTTGTCGCGAGTATCGCGGGATTTACCGTTTTTGTGGCCAATTTCTCCGGCAGGGACGATGGCTTTAAGCCCATAGAAACCCAGCAGCAAACCGAGCCGGCGACCTCCCCGTTCGCTTATAATCCCACCGAGCCCGCGACCACGGCAAACAGCTATAAGGAGAGCGATGCGTCAAACAAAACCCAGCCCGATTACAAAGGTCTCAAGCTCAAGAAAAAGCCGAAGAAAATCAAGAAAAATAAATACGGCTCGTCCTACGCCTTTAAGAACGTTGAAAAAAGCACTGTCGGCGTGATCTGCTACACATCCGGCCAGCAGGGCAACGAAAAGAGCTATTCCACCATGGGAAGCGGCGTTGTGCTCACCGCAGACGGCTATATCGTAACCAACTCGCACATAGTGAACGACAGCCGCACAGATTATCTGATCAAGATCGTTACCGCCGACAAAAAGGAATACAAGGCCGGCGTTGTAGGCTTTGACAGCCGCTACGACCTTGCCGTGCTCAAGGTCGACGCCAAAAACCTAACGCCGGCCACCTTCGGCGACAGCGACCAGATCGAAGTCACCGAGGATGTGATCGTGGTAGGAAACCCGAGGAGTATGAATTATCAAAACTCCGTTACAAAGGGAATCGTATCCGCGGTAAACCGCCGCGCCTCAATGAGCAACAACGCGCGCTTTATACAGACTGACGCTGCTATAAATCCCGGCAACAGCGGCGGCGGACTGTGCAATATGTACGGCCAGGTTATCGGAATAAGCACAATGAAGATCGCTTTGGAGACCTACGAGGGAATGTGCTTTGCGATACCAAGCAAAACGGTCAAGCAGATCACCGACGAAATAATCCGCAACAGCTACGTGTCCGGACGAGTCAAAATCGGCATAACCGGAAACGTTGTTTACTATGGCGAAAACAACGACACCGGTATCCAGATCGAGGACATAACCTCCGGCGGTCCTATGGCCGGAACCGACGCGGAGTCAGGCGATATTATAACAAAGGTAGACGGCGTTAAGATCGCGAACTTCGCCGATGTTTACGACATCCTTGAAAAGCACAAGGCCGGCGACGAAATCGAGATAGAAATTATTCGCCCCGATAACGAAAAAACCTTTACCGTAAAGGTAAAGCTCGCCGAGGACAAACCGTAAAAACTTAATACAAGCGTCATTCGCTGTAATGAAATACCTGAGGCTGCCGCAAGCAAAGCGACAGCCTCAGGTTTATTCTTTTCGGTTTTATTCAGCGCTTTTACAGTACAGCGTTACTTTCGCGCAATGCTCTCAACATAGGTGCACGGCAGCTCAAACCAGAAGGTGGAGCCGTTGCCGGGCTTGCTTTTTACGCCGTATTTCGCGCCGTGAAGGTCGAGAATGTTCTTTACGATCGAAAGGCCGAGTCCCGTGCCGATAACCCCGCGCTTGTGATCCTTGTCGACCTTGTAGTATCTGTCCCAGATGTACGAAAGCTTCTCGGAGTCGATTCCGGCGCCGTGATCCGTTACCTCGACTCTGACTCGCTTATCCGAGGTTTTCTGGGTCACGATGACCTGCTTGTCCTCACCGCAGTGGTTGATCGCGTTGTTGATAAAGTTGTAGATAACCTGTCCGATTTTTACCCTGTCGGCGCTTACATAGGCGTTTTTGTCGGCCTTAAAGCGGATATCGTAGCCCTCCTGCTCCCTAAGCTTGGTATAACGCTGGAAGATGTCGCTGATTTCGTCTGTCAGGCTGAAATCCTCGCGCTCGATCTCGATCGCGCCTGCCTGAAGCTTGCTGAGATCAAGCATATCTGTTACGAGGTCGGAGAGGCGGTTAGCCTCGTCGATGATAACCTGGACGTTTTCGGGGGTGTTCTCTCCGGGAAGGTCGCGCATGACCTCGCCGTAGCCGGTGATCATCGTAAGCGGCGTCCTGAGGTCGTGGGAGATATTCGCTATGAGCTCCTGCCTGAGATCCTCCGCGCGCCTGAGCTCTCTTCTGGTGAGATTCAGGGTGTCGCTGAGCTCCTTGGCCTCGAGATAACCGTAGCTGTTGAACTCGATGTCGTAGTTGTGACGGGCAAGCTCCTTTACGCCGGTATTGATCTCGTCCAGCGGCCTGGAGATCCTTCGCGATACTATGAACGCGAGCACCAGCGCGAAGGCGAAGAAAATAATCGTGACTACCGTAAGCTGGATGAATATCGTGCTTGTTACCGAGCTCACAGGTGTGATCATAGCGGTGATCAGCAGAAATCTCTCCGTTGAGTCGCCGAGGCTGATTATTTCGGAGAAGATGAGGTTTTGAGCGCGGTTATTGAACCGCTCCATCCGCATACCGCCCTCGTCCGGAGTCGCAAAGGATCTGTTCTTCGGAATAAAGGAGATGTCGACGCCCCTTTCCTCCTCGGTCTTGGTCGTAATATACTGTCCCCCGTTTTCTTCCGCGGTGCGGTAGTAGGAATAGATTTTGTGCATATCGATGTCCCGAAGTCCCAGCGGATTGTTGAACTCGCTCGAGTACTTTTTGACAAGGATCGACTCGGTGGAGTCGTATATATACACGCTCATCTCGTTTTCACGCGAGATATCGTTTATGTTGTCGGCGGTATCGCTGCCCTCGCGAATACTCTCCGCGATACGCGCGGCGTAGCTCGAGACCTGGTATTTTTTTATCAGGGTATAGCAGGGCTCCAGAAAAACCGTCTGGAACACCCAGAGGAAGATGAGCATAATAAGCGAAAAAAAGATAAAGTAAATGCTCAGCTTGTACCTCAGCGGCAGCATTCGCCAGCGGTTAAGCTTAGACTGCTTCAAAACGGTACCCTACCCCTCTGAGCGTAACGATGCACTTGCTGTAGTCTCCCAGCGATTTTCTAAGGAGCTTGATGTGCGTGTCGAGCGTGCGCTCGTCGCCGTAGAAATCATAGCCCCATACCTCGGAGATAAGCTTCTCACGGGTGAGGGCGAGACCGCGGTTCTTTACCATATAGAAGAAGAGCTCGTACTCCTTCGGGGTCATTTCGACCCTCTCGCCGTCGATCGTAACTATACGCGCCGAAAAATCGACCGCAAGCCCCTTGAAGGTAAAAACATCGTTTTCGGCCTCTTTTGCTCCGCCGCTGCGCTTGAGCACGGCGTTGACGCGCATCATAAGCTCCTTAGGCGAGAACGGCTTAACTACGTAGTCGTCCGAGCCCAGCTCAAAGCCGTGGATCTTGTCGTATTCCTCGCCCCTGGCCGAGAGCATGATCACCGGCGTAGAGCTGAATTTTCTGATTTCGCGGCAGGCCGAAAAGCCGTCGAGCTCGGGCATCATAACGTCCATAATGATAAGGTCGTACTTGTTTTTTCGGCAAATGTCGATCGCCTGCATACCGTCGACGGCTTCCTCGACGGTGTGCCCCTCGAACTCCGCGTATTTGCGGATAATCTGTCTTATACGAAATTCGTCGTCAACAACTAAAAGCTTACTCATATAGACCTCCGATTATAATTATTTATTATAAGATATCCTCCGAATGTGAAAACCATATGACCTGCGGAAGAATATTTCATGATTTTGGGCAATGCCGCGCAGTTCGGGCGCGCGGCGCCTTCCAGGTAATTATATCACAAATATGTCCGCAATGAAAAGAAAATAATTGATTTTATGTGAATAATCTTTTATAATGTGTACTGAATAAACGAAAAGAAGTGATGAATATGGAAATAAGGCGCATAAAGGCCGCCGAGATCCGCGAGACGGTAAAGCGGCTGTTTATGGACTGCAACTACTACATAGGCGGCGATATAATGTCCGCGCTGAAAAACGCCGAAAAAAATGAGGAGAGCCCGGTCGGCAAGAGCGTTCTCGCGCAGATCATCGAAAACGACGAGATCGCGGCAAACGAGCGTATCCCCCTTTGCCAGGATACCGGAATGGCGGTGCTCTTCGTGGAGTACGGCGACAAGGTCACAGTCGAGGACGGCTCGTTTAACGAGGCCGTCGAGGACGGGGTCAGAGCCGCCTACGACGAGGGCTATCTCAGAAAAAGCGTGGTGAGCGACCCGGTTTTTGACCGGATCAACACTAAGGACAATACCCCAGCCATCATCCACACCAAAATCGTTCCCGGCGACAGGATCAGGATAACCGCCGGAGGCAAGGGCTTCGGCTCGGAGAATATGTCGGCTATTAAAATGCTCACTCCGTCCTACGGGGTCGAGGGCGTTAAAAGATTTGTACTCGACACGGTTTTTGCGGCGGGACCTAATCCCTGTCCCCCCATCGTGGTCGGAGTCGGGATCGGCGGAACCTTTGAGCGCGCCGCTCAGCTCGCCAAGCTCGCGACCTTCCGCCCGATCGATACCGAAAACGCCGACCCGCGCTACTCGGCTCTGGAGCGCGAGCTGCTTTGTGAAATAAACAAAATGGGCTTTGGCCCCGCCGGACTCGGCGGCTCGAATACCGCCCTCGGGGTGAATATCGAGACCTCGCCTACCCATATTGCCGGAATGCCCGTGGCCGTAAACATCTGCTGTCACGCCGCACGTCACAAGAGCGCCGAGATTTAGGAGGACGTTATGAAAAGAATCAGCCTACCACTCACAGACGAGACCATACAAGCTCTCAAGGCCGGCGACAGCGTACTGCTCTCGGGCGAGATGATAACCGGCCGGGACGCCGCTCACAAAAGGCTTTTTGAGCTTTGCGAAAAAGGCGAACCGCTTCCCGTTGACATTGCAGGCGAGACGATTTACTACGTCGGCCCGGCTCCGGCAAAGCCCGGCTATGCCGTCGGACCTGCCGGTCCCACGTCGAGCTACAGAATGGACAAATACGCCCCGACTCTGCTCAAGCTCGGACTCAAGGGAATGATCGGAAAGGGCGCCCGCTCGCCCGAGGTCGTCGACGCTATAGTACAAAACGGCGCTGTCTACTTCGCCGCGATCGGCGGAGCCGCGGCCCTGATCGCGAAAAGCATCAAAAAAACCGAGCCCGTTTGCTATGAGGATCTCGGCACGGAATCCGTGCGCAGATATTATGTCGAGGATTTTCCCTGCGTCGTCGTTATCGACAGCAAGGGAAACAACATCTACGAGACTGAGCCCGAAAAATACCGCAAACTTTGAGCAAGCGCCGCGCTCCGCGCCCGACACGCTATTCACCTTTATTGATCATCCCGGTACCCCTTTTCATAGGGGTACTTTTTTGTCAATCAGGAATCACATTTGTACCCCTTTTTAAAGGGGTCAAAATCGTTAGCCCAACGGGCTCGATTTTGGGGGATTACCCTTCCTTAAGATGAAGTTCATCTGTGAGACCGCTCCGCTATTATTCTTATCAAAAATAGCGGCGAGCAGGCGTTTATTTTTCTTTAACAGAAATTTAATTTGATATTTATGTAGTATAATAAGCTGATAAAATGTCTAACTATGCTTTCTGCTCAATACCAGGCTCCCTACGTAAGCGGAGTCCTAAACCGAAGGCAGTGAAAATTTTTAACGGAGGATAAGCATGAGACTCGGACTCGATATCGGCTCTACTACAATCAAATGCGTGGCGCTCGACGACGACAACAAATTATTATACAGCACATACCGTCGACACTACTCCCGTATAACCGAGAAAATCGGCGAGATACTGTCCGCCGTGCGCGAGGCGGTTCCCGGCGTTGAAAGCGCGCCCGTCGGAATGAGCGGAAGCGCGGGTATGGGCGTAGCGGAGAGCTGCGGAATAAGCTTTATTCAGGAGGTTTACGCGACCAGAGTAGCCGCGAACACCTTCATCCCCGGAACCGACGTCGTGATCGAGCTCGGCGGCGAGGACGCCAAAATACTCTTCCTCTCGGGAGGTCTCGAGGTTCGTATGAACGGAACCTGCGCCGGCGGAACTGGAGCCTTTATCGACCAGATGGCCACCCTCCTCAACGTTCCGCTTGAGGAGATGGACGACCTCGCCAAGCAGCACGAAAAGACCTACACGATCGCCTCGCGTTGCGGAGTTTTTGCTAAAACAGACATCCAGCCGCTCCTCAACCAGGGCGCACGCAAGGCCGATATCGCAAAAAGCATCTTTAACGCTGTTGTTTCACAGACAGTCGCCGGACTTGCTCAGGGTCGCGAGATCGAAGGAAAAATAGTCTACCTAGGAGGCCCCCTCACTTTTATGAGCGAGCTTCGAAAAAGCTTTGACAATACTTTGGGCACTACCGGAATCTGTCCCGAGAATTCTCTGTTTTACGTTGCGTGCGGAGCCGCGCTCTGCGCCGACAAGAGCATAGATTTTGATTCGGTTATCGAGAGCGTAAAGCACTACACCGGAACCGGGAACTTCGCCTTTAATCCGCCGCTCTTCGAGAGCGAAAAGGATTATGAGGAGTTTACCGAGCGCCACGCCCGAGCCTATGTTGAAACCAAGGACTTAAAGGGCTACAAGGGCAAGGCCTATGTGGGAATGGACTCAGGCTCCACCACGGTAAAGGCCGTTGTGCTCTCGGAG
>CACYDK010000226.1 GCA_902773155.1 uncultured Ruminococcus sp. | reverse complement strand
CCGCCTTTCCTGCAAGGTTTTCAGCGTTGTAATCCTCGGGGAAGGTTACGTCGATTGTAAACTCCTCGCCTGTTGAGTGGCCGATGATAGCCTCCTCAAAACCGGGAATAAAGTTTCCTGCGCCGAGACGAAGGTTGTAATTTTCAGCCTTTCCGCCGTCAAAAGCCTCGCCGTCAACGAAGCCCTCAAAATCGATCACGGCGGTGTCGCCGTCTGCTGCGGGTCTGTCCTCAACTGTAACCATTCTGCTGTTGCGCTCTCTTACGGACTGGAGCTCCTCGTCGATCATTTCCTCTGTAACTTCAGTGGATTTTCTCTCAATCTCTAATCCCTTGTAGCCTTCTACGGTGAGCTTAGGAGCGACTACGAGAACGGCAGTAAAGTTATAGCCGTCGTCGCTTACTTCGTTGATCTTGAGATCCTCTACAGCCACTACGTTGAGCTCAGCCTCCTCGGCAGCCTCTGAAAGAGCGGCAGGATATGTCTCTTCGATAGCGTCATCATAGAAAACGCCCTTGCCGTACATTCTCTCAATAATATGCTTGGGAGCCTTACCCTTTCTAAAACCGGGAATGTTAATGCTCTTGACCTGCTTCTTATACGCCTTCATAGTAGCGGCTACAAAGGTTTCCTTATCGACCGCTACTTCAATCTCATATTTATTTGCTTCGTCTAATTTTTTAGAATTTGTTAAGCTCATTTTAATTCCTCCATAAAAATTACAAAATCAAAGTGTTTGATTATTAAACTGTATTATACCATTAAAGCATTATTTTGGCAATATATATTTACTAATAATTGCTTATCTTACCAGCACGGGAGTGAAATTAACAGCGTCTCCGGAAATAAGCTTAAAAGTGATTCCTCGGAATTCGCCGTTAAAAGCACCCTTGATCATATTAGAGCCGTGAATATGGCCGTAATAGCATCGCTTTACGTCGTATTCGATGAGAATATCAATCAAATCCGAGCACACTGTATCGCCAAGTATCGGCGGATAGTGCAGAAATACAACAGGTTCTTTTTTTGAAGCCTTTGCGCTTTCCAGGGACAGACGAAGCCGGCCGCATTCGCGGTTTAAAATATGCTTATCCTCAGGAGTCTGAGAATCAAGCGTCCAGCCTCTTGTACCGCATAGTACGTATTCGCCGACCTCAAAGCTGTTGTTATACAGAATCTTAATTGTATTGAAATTCTTTTCTTCAAGGTAAGCGTTTATCTTTGAAAGCGTGTTCCACCAGTAGTCATGATTACCTTTCAGGAGAATTTTTGTACCGGGCAGGGCGTTGATATAGCAAAAATCCTCATAAGTATCTTCCAGCTTCATTGCCCAGGAAATATCTCCGGCTATAACCACGGTATCCTCTGGTTTTACAAGCTTTTTCCAGTTTTCTGTAAGCCTGCTTACATAATTATCCCATCCCCGGAACAAATCCATAGGCTTATCGGTTCCGAGCGAAAGGTGTGTGTCGCCTATTACAAAGAGAGACATTAACCGATACCGAGCGCCTTAAGTACATAATCAGGCATTTCTTCAACCTTAACGGTATCTGAGAAGCGAGTTTTTTTATCCTTTAATGACGCGAGCGGAGCGG
Source organism: uncultured Ruminococcus sp. (assembly GCA_902773155.1). Classification (GTDB taxonomy): domain Bacteria; phylum Bacillota; class Clostridia; order Oscillospirales; family Acutalibacteraceae; genus Ruminococcoides. The sequence continues at coordinate 1,394 of CACYDK010000226.1, read as the reverse complement.
GGATCTCGACCTTTGTGATATCGTTGAGCATATCAACCATATCGAACTCGTTCTCCGGTAACTTATCGGAGCTCTCTACAGAAGAAAGCACAGCCTTAGAGAATTTATATGGGCTTGCAGTTGAAGCTATAAGCGCAGGGGTCTTGTCCCCTGTTTCGCTTACATAATTGTCATATACTGCAATGGCAACGGCTGTGTGAGTATCGCAGAGGTAGTTTTCTTCCCTGTACATCTTGGATATTGTAGCTTTTGTGAGATCTTCATTGCAATAGCCGCCGTAGAAAGCGGAACTGACAGCTTGCTTAACCTCGGGAGTTACCTCGTATCTTCCATCGGTTTTTAGAGCGTTCATCCAAGCTCTAACCATCGTATCGCTGTCTCCGGAAAGCTTGTATAGAAGTCTCTCGAGATTTGAGGAAACAAGAATATCCATCGACGGAGAAATAGTTGTGTAGAATTCACGGTTTTTGTCATACACGCCTGTTCTGATAAAGTCGGTGAGAACATTATTGGAATTTGAAGCGCATATAAATCTATTGATCGGGAGTCCCATACAGAAGGCATAGTAGGAAGCGAGTATATTTCCAAAGTTACCCGTGGGAACAACAACGTTGATCTTATCGCCGAGTTCTATCTTCCCGTCGTTCACAAGCTCGCAGTAAGCCGCTATGTAATAAACTATCTGCGGAAGCAGTCTGCCCCAGTTTATCGAATTTGCGGAGCTAAACATCATATTGTTTTGGCCGAGCTTTTCAACGATTTCAGAGGTTGTGAATATCTTTTTTACGCCTGTCTGAGCGTCGTCGAAATTGCCCTCGATAGCGCATACCTTGACGTTTGAGCCCTCCTGGGTGTTCATCTGGTGTTTCTGCATCGGGCTAACTCCATCAACCGGATAGAATACGATTATTTTTGTATGGTCAACGTCCTTAAACCCCTCTAATGCGGCCTTGCCGGTATCTCCAGACGTAGCGACTAGAATAACCGCGTCTTTACCGTCTGCGGTTTTTTTAAGAGATTTGGTGAGCAGATGCGGAAGAATCTGAAGAGCCATATCCTTAAACGCGCAGGTAGGACCATGCCAGAGTTCGAGAATACTAACATCGTTTCCGTTAAATTTTTTATATGAAACAGGAGCAGGGTTATCACTGCCGAACTTTGAGGCTGTGTACGCTTTTTCAACGCACTCCTCAATCTCCTCCGCGGTAAAATCAGAAAGATAATCGGTAAATACCTTCTTTGCGATTCCCTTGTAGCCGAGAGGCAGGAGTTCCTTCAGCGTTTCGATGTCATAGTGCGGAAGCTCCTGAGGTACAAACAATCCACCATCCTTGGAAATACCCTGTGCAATCGCTCTGGAGGCAGAAACAACCTCGTTTTTGTTTTCCGTACTG
>CACYDK010000225.1 GCA_902773155.1 uncultured Ruminococcus sp. | reverse complement strand
TAATCACAAGGGCTTTTCCGCAGGCTCATACCGCGATGTTTCAAGAGTCGCGAATATAAACGCAGAGCTTTGGAGCGAGCTGTTTCTCGAGAACCGCGAGCCGCTTATCGAGGAACTCGATACGCTTATTGATAATATACATTCGATTACGGACGCCGTAAAGGCTAACGATAAGGAGCGCATTAAGGAGATACTTAACCGCGCCCATAAAACCAAGGAGATGCTGGGTGAATGAGGAAGGTAAGAGTAGAGGCCTCTAAATCATACGATATATTGATCGAAAGAGGTCTTATAAACAACGTCGGCGAACTCGTAAGAGGGGTAACAAACGCCGAAAAAGTATGCGTGATCACTGATTCGAACGTCGGAGCGCTCTACGCTGATCGTGTTATGGATTCTCTTAAGAATAACGGCTTTGACGCAGGGCTTTTTACATTTCCGGCCGGGGAGAAGAGCAAGACGCTTGAGACCGTCGCGTCGATGTATTCGTATATGGCCGATTTTCATATGACCCGAAAGGATATTGTCGTCGCCTTGGGAGGCGGCGTATGCGGCGATATGGCCGGATTCGCGGCGGCTACATATATGCGCGGTATCGAATTCGTCCAGATCCCGACCTCACTGCTCGCTCAGGTTGATTCTTCTGTCGGAGGAAAAACCGGAGCGGATATCGCCCAGGGCAAGAATCTTGTGGGAGCGTTTCATCAGCCTAGTCTTGTAATAATCGATCCGGACACACTATCTACCCTGCCTGAGCGTTTTATACATGACGGAATGGGCGAGGTGATCAAGTACGGCTGTATAAAGGACAGCGAGCTTTTTGCTCTGCTTGAGAATAAGGAAGCGCTCTATATGATCGATGACATAATCGAGCGATGCGTCAGCATTAAGCGCGATGTTGTTAACCGAGACGAAAAGGAAAAGGGCGAGCGGATGCTCCTTAATTTCGGACATACTCTCGGCCACGCGCTTGAGAAAATATACAATTTCGAAGGCCTTTCACACGGACAGGCCGTAGCTGTCGGAATGGTGAGCGTAACCAGAGCATCCGAAAGAGCCGGACTTACAGAATCCGGCACTGCCGACAGAATAGAAGCGCTATGCTTAAAATACTCGCTACCTGTATCCGACAAGGCCTCGGCGGCAGAGCTTGCCGCCGTATGCGCGAGCGATAAGAAAACCTCCGGCGACAGCGTAAGCCTCGTTTTTCTGGAGAAAATCGGCTCGAGCTTCACACAGAAAATAAAGTTAAACGAGCTGGAAGGCTTTATAGTATGATTATTAAGATTAAACCGTCAAAACTTAACGGAACGGTGATCGCTCCGCCGTCAAAAAGCGACGCTCACCGCGCTATAATCTGCGCCGCCCTGTCGAGAGGCGTGTGCCGTGTAGCCCCTGTCGCATATTCTAACGACATAAAGGCCACTATAGCCTGTATCAGAGCCCTCGGAGCAAGAGTCGAATGCTGTGAGAGCGAAGTGATCGTGGACGGCAGCGGAATGTTTAAGGTCGACAAGGCTGTTCTCGACTGCGGCGAAAGCGGTTCAACGCTAAGATTTCTCATTCCTGTCGCGGCTGCGGGGGGAGTCAACTCCGAATTTATCGGACGAGGACGGCTTCCCGAAAGACCCATAGGCGTTTATCTTGACGCTCTTCCGAAGGCCGGAGTAGAAATGGACACCTCCGGCGGTTTACCGCTTAAGCTCGGCGGAGTCCTTAATCCGGGCGTCTTTGAGCTAGACGGAAACATCAGCTCTCAGTTTATCAGCGGATTACTTTTCGCGCTACCGTTACTCGATGGAGACAGCGAGATTGTGCTGACTTCTCCTTTGGAGAGCGTAGGCTATATAGATATGACTGTTCTTTGTATGAATCGCTTCGGAGTTTCGGTCGAGCGAACAGCGCGCGGCTGGTTAGTAAGAGGAAATCAAAAATATACACCGGCTGATTACCGTATAGAGGGCGACTGGTCCCAGGCGGCGTTTTTTATGACCGCCGCGGCCTTGTCAGGAGAGGTGACAGTTCAGGGTGTTATGAAAAACTCAGCTCAGGGCGATCGTGAGATATCGGAACTTTTGCGCAGATTCGGAGCCAGCGTAAGTCAGACCAACGACAGCGTTACAGTTAAAGGCTCAGATTTAAAGGCGACAGATATTGACGCTCGCAATATCCCGGATCTCGTTCCGATCCTGGCCGTTGCCGCGTCGTTCTCAGAGGGTAAAACCAGGATAATGAACGCCGAAAGGCTGAGAATCAAGGAGAGCGACAGGCTTAAAACCACAGCGGAAATGCTTTCAGCGCTCGGAGTAAGCGTTGAAGAAAAGCCGGACGGACTGATTATCCGCGGCCAAAGCCGCCTCAAGAGCGGACTTGTGCAGGGCTATAACGATCACAGGATTGTTATGGCGGCCTCGGTCGCCGCGCTTAGAGCAGACGGCGGGGTAACAATTACAGACGGCGAGAGTATAAATAAGAGTTATCCGAATTATTTTGAGGAATACAAAAGACTTGGAGGGATAGAAGATGTCGACCTACGGCAACAAAGTTAAGCTCACCGTTTTCGGTGAGAGCCACGGCGAGGGAATCGGAGCGGTTCTCGAGGGGATTCCGGCCGGTCTTAAGCTCGATATGGATTATATACTGACGCAGATGTCGCGCCGTGCTCCCGGAAAGGACAAAACCGCAACTCCAAGACTCGAAAAAGATGTGCCGGAGCTTTTGTCTGGTGTGCTTGACGGAGTTCTGACTGGCGCACCGCTTTGCGCTTTTATACGAAATACAAACACAAAAAGCGGAGATTATTCGAATCTCCTGACAGTGCCAAGACCGGGCCACAGCGATTTTGCCGCGTATGTAAAATACAATGGACATAATGACATTAGGGGAGGCGGACATTTCAGCGCACGTCTGACCGCTCCGATAGTTTTTGCGGGAGCCGTTGTGCGCGAATATCTGTCGACGATGGGAATAAAAATAGCCGCTCACATTTACTCTGTCGGCTCAGTTAATGATAAGCCGTTTGATCCGGTAGATGTCGATGACAAGCTGATAGAAGAGCTAACCTCGTCCGCTTTTTCGGTCATAGATAAATCCGCAGAGGATAGGATGAGAACCGAAATCTATGAAGCTCAGAAAAACCTCGACAGCGTTGGAGGTATCGTAGAGTGCGCCGTAAAGGGGCTTCCGGCTGGAGTCGGAGCTCCCTTATTTGACGGAATTGAGGGTGAAATCGCCAAGGCGATATTTGGGATCCCGGCAGTAAAGGGAATTGAGTTCGGAGCAGGTTTTAACGCCGCAAGGCTTAAGGGCTCCAAAAACAACGACGGGTTCCGTTTTGACGGAGATAAGATAGTGACTGATACCAATAATTGCGGCGGAATCCTAGGCGGAATCTCAGACGGAATGCCGATTATCTTCCGAGCGGCCTTTAAGCCGACGCCGTCCATCGCCGCTGTTCAGAATTCGGTAGACCTAACCACCCGGGAAAATACGACTCTGAGCATAAAGGGGCGTCACGATCCCTGTGTGGTTCCCAGAGCTGTTCCCGTAGTAGAGGCAGCGGCTGCTCTTGCTATAGCTAATATCATTTGAACGGAGAGATATAATGCGAAATCTTGATGAGATCCGTGCGGATATAAACGAAATAGACAGCTCGCTTATAGAGCTGTTTAAGCGGCGTATGGATTGCGCCCGCGAGGTCGGACTTTACAAAAAGGCAAATAACCTGCCTGTGCTTAACAGCGGACGCGAGCGTGAGATACTCGATAAGGTACAAAGGATGAGCGAGCCCTACGGTGGATTCGCGCGTCAGCTTTATATGGATATTATGGAGCTTTCAAAGGCCTTGCAATACGGACTGATCGGAAGCGGGGAGAAGCTCGGGGAGATAATCAAGACCTCTGACGATACCCTACCGAAGAGTGTAAAGGTCGGCTATATGGGAATAGAGGGCGCCAACGCTCACGAGGCCGCGCTTAAGCTGTTTCCTGAGGGCGATACTGTTAATTACAGAACCTTTGGCGACGTTTTTGAAGCAGTGGACATGGGAGAGGTCGAGTTCGGCGTACTGCCTGTTGAGAATTCGACTGCGGGCTCTGTGTCGGCAGTTTACGACCTGATACTTAAGCACCGTTTCTACATTGTCGGCGCGCTCGATATGAAGATCGATTACTGTTTGTGTTCGATAAGACAGTCCGAATTCTCGGATATAGAGCGTGTAATAACTCATCCGCAGTCGATTTCGCAGTGTGAAAAATATATTATTTCTCATGGCTTTGAGGCTACTCCCTGCGCGAATACCGCTGTAGCGGCAAGAGACGTAGCGCGAGAAAAAAGGCTGAATCTGGCGGCTATCTGCTCTTACAAGGCATGTGAGGAATACGGGCTTAAAATCCTCGACGATCATATTCAAGATATAGACTCCAATACAACTCGCTTTATTGTTATCTCCAAGAAGCTTTATATACCCGAAAACGCCGATAAAATCAGTCTTTGCTTCAATCTGCCGCATGTTTCCGGCTCGCTCTACAGCGTTTTGTGCCGGTTCAATTCTCTGGGGCTTAACCTCACAAAAATAGAGTCTAGACCAATTGCGGGGGACGGCTTCGAGTATCTGTTTTACCTCGATTTTACAGGAAATATCCGAAATCCCGAGGCCTTGGGACTGATATGCAGTCTTTCGGATGAAATGGAGGGCTTCTCGTTTCTGGGAAACTACAACGAGATTTAACTTGACATTTGTAGTTTTTGGTAGTATATTATACGTGACAAGTAAACACAGGGGTGCTGAGAAATCGGCTGAGATCATACCCTAAACCTGAGACGGATAATGCCGGCGTAGGGAGCTGTAATGAATACAATAATTAACGGCACTGCGTCACGCGGTGCCGTTTCATTTAGTAAGGAGTAATTAACAATGCAAAAACAATCAAAAAGCACAACCAACGTAAAGCGGCTGGTTTTTACCGCTGTATTTATCGGATTAGCCGCGGCTCTGAGCCTTGTAAAAATATGGCATATGCCTATGGGCGGCTCCGTAACACTGCTCTCAATGCTTCCGATAGCGATTATAGCTATTGAGTACGGAACCCCGTGGGGACTGTGCGGAGCGTTTATCTACTCGCTTGTACAGATGGCTTTGGATTTTGCCGAGGTTTTCTCGTGGGGACTCAGCCCGTGGGCTTTGATAGGAACGATAGCGTTCGACTATATTCTTGCCTATACATCGATCGGCTTTGCCGGAATCTTCCGCAAAAAAGGAATCCCCGGTATCTGTATCGGTACCTTTGCGGCTCTGCTTTTAAGATTTGTGTTCCACCTTCTTTCAGGCGTGATTATTTTCGCTTCGTGGATGCCCGAGGGCTGGAGCAATCCTCTGCTCTACTCGGTATGCTACAACGGCGCGTATATGCTTCCCGAGCTCGTTCTTACCATGGCCGGAGCTGTCGCTCTGTTTAAAACGCCGAGCTTCAATAAGCTTGTTGGCTCTAACCTGTAAATCGAAAAGCGCGCATAAACAATTTTGTTTAGGCTGTTGACTTTTTAAGCAAAACAGAAATAAGAAAAAGCCGTTTCATGCGAGACGGCTTTTCCTTTACAAGTAAGCTTATTTATGATATACTGTGGATATTCAGGAAAGCATATAAATAATTATTTATTAGAATAATAGGAGGAAACAATGAACGAAGAGTATAACGAGTATGAGCCCGTAATAGTTGAGCTTACCGATGAGTACGGTAATACGACCGAGTTTGAGTATCTGGATACGATCCGTTACGAGGGCGATGAGTATGTAGTTCTCATCGAAAACACAGAGGACGCCGACGGCGTTATTGTGCTGAGAATAGAGTCTGTGGACGACGAAACCGAGAACTACGTGGGAGTCGAGGACGACGAAGTGGTTCAGGAAATCTTCGAAATCTTCAAGAAGAATCACGCCGACGAATTTGATTTTGACTGATACTAAGCATCAACGTCAGAACAACTCCGCGCACTGAGATTTTTCGACTGGATTTCAACTGTTTTTCCGCAGGAAATGTATCGGAGCCGTTTCATAAACGGCTTCATAAATTCGTACTGCTCCTTACCGGTACAGTGGCAGGTGTAAAAAAGAGTGGGGAAGTGGCTTAGCCTTTCGGCGTTTAAGCGCAAGTCGTCCGAAAGCTCCAGCTTCATAAAATGAAAGCCTCCAATCAGTACGTCCGGCCTGAAATGCTCGGCGATATTAATGATCCCCTTGTGAGAGCAGCCGCTTATCAGGACCCTGCGCCCGTTCTCCTCGATCAAAAGGTAGTGCTCGTGCCGGAAATCCTCGGGATAAAAAACTCCGTTTCGCGATGCGTTAAGTCCTGAGCTGTCGAATTTCCAGCGTTTAGCGGACTCATTGCAGGAATAGAGCGCAAGTCCCTTTCGAATCTCATAGTGTTCGTCTGTGAATACCAAGCGTTCGTTATTTAAAAGCTCCGTATCGAGCCCGATATACTTTTCAGTTCCGTTATAATGCGGCTCAAAGGCGTATCGGTTCAGATACACCGGAGCTTTTTTGTTTATTTCAAGGAATCTTTTCAATCCGCCGCCGTGGTCGTAATGACCGTGCGACAGCACAGCGATATCGACATTAGACAGGTCTATGCCGAGTTTTTCGGCGTTTTGCTCAAAAAGCTCACTTTGTCCGAAGTCGAACAGCAGATTCTCGGCTTCCGTTTCTATGTAGAGCGAAAGTCCGTGCTCACATCTGATTTCGGGATTGTCGGATGTGTTTTCAACCAATGCGGTAATTCTCATAGTAACATCTCTATTCTACAGTTTCTTTATAAACCTTTTCAACAGCCTTAAGTATCTTGTCGACTGCCTCGCCGCCCTCAAAAAGCGTGACGTAGCCCTGTATCGTTTTGGCCTTTGTGAGCAGGACTCTCGAATGCCGGTTGACGAAAATTCTGGCTTTTCTCTTGCCGTTCTTAGCCTCCTGAACGGTATTCGCTCCGGCGGAGTTACCGTCGATCGCTATCACGACCGATGGTCTGCGCTTAAAAATCTCGTAGGCGAAGCTTTTGTAAAGCCCCATTCTCGTAGGCTCGATCGAAACTCTTGCCGAAACTCCGCTTTGCTTTATCCTTTTTGCCTCCCGGGAGGATATCTGAGTCGGAACTATGGAGAAAATATCTAATTCTCCTCCGCAGTATTTTACAAGCTCGCTCTCGTAGCCTGTGAGCTTGTTGCCGATCACGAAGAAAACCTTATCGCTGTCGAGCTTTTCGACGAGGGTTTTAAGCATATCCTTGAGCGGCTCCTTCATTCGTGTGGAATGACGGTTGCTGTTGAAGCTGCCGCCGAGGAGGACGATGGGTACCTTGTCGGCCGGAAGCCCGCGGATCTGATTTTTCAGGCAGGATTCGCTGTCGAGCTTGTTCGAGAGCAAAACTGCTTGTTTGTCTTTGTTTGAAACTCCGGCAACTCTCTCGGAAAGAACTGTTTGAACATCCTTATCGTTCAATTTTTCCTTAAAACGTTCTGCTTTTTCCTCGAAAATCCGCAGACTTTCCTCAATGATTTCGTCCTCGGCATGCTTAAGCATCATCATTTCTTCGTAGGAGAGGTCTAGCAGCCGCTCAAGCGCAAGCTGTTCGTCTATAGAGTCGGTACCGTAAATTGCGCCGCCGTCTGTGCCCTGAACGCAGTAAACGCCCCCCTTGAGGTACTGGCGAATCGGATGAGAACCCATCGAGCTCAGGTTATTGAGCCTTACGTTTGAGGTAAGCTGAAACTCCAGCACAACCTCGCTCTCGCGAAGCGATTCAATCAGCTGTCTGCCCTTATTTGAGTTCAGTTTAGCTGTATAGAGACCGTGGCCGATTCTCAGTCTCGGCATTTTCTGGCCGGGCGAGAGAGCCGATTTGACGCAGTTCAGACTATTAGCTACGTTATCTCTCAAGCTGTCGTTTTCACCGGCGTGGATACGGATCACGAAGCCCTCATTTTCGGCGGCTATAGAAACGAGCTCGGAAATCACGTCCTTTAATTCGCGTATATCGTTGATTTCCTCGCCTATAATGTCGCTTCCGGCGATGTACGGGTCGTCTGCGATGGCACGGATGATTCTCAGTTGTTCGGGAATGTTTTCAATCTTTGCCTTTTCACGGATAATTGTCAGCGGTATTCGGCGGATCGCGGCGAGAAATCTTATTGTGACGCCGGTTTCCTCGATGATATATGGCATTATCCCGTGAATCTCCGCCAGAGTTTCGGCGGCTTTGTCACGCTTTACCAGCGAGGTGTCGGAGATTTCGGTGTATATAACTCCTCTGCTTTTCAGGCTGCGGGCGATCCACAGCAGCTTGTTCTGAAACAGCGAAATATCCCGGAGCTCTTTCCTTTCATTATCCTCCAGCATTTTTTCAACAGCTCCGGCTATGTCCGGATCCGGAATTTCGCGAAACCCGTCCAGCGGTATTCTGTCGTCAGACGGCTGTCCCTTTGTGAATACATAGCGATAGAGATACACTTTTTCAAGATTTGTGAAAACTGCCTGGCCGTCCTTAAGAATTGTGAGCGAGGCGCGGATCTTCGGAATATTATAGGAAGCGTTTTCGGGATTTTGGAGAATAAGAGAGGCAAAGTTAATGAAGGTATTGTCGTCTATTTTTCTTGTTAAGAATTTTCCTGTAAGCTGCGAGTTTTCATATTGAGCGGCTACAAGCTTTCTCTGCTTGTTTATCCGGTCGTGCTGCTCATCATTAAGTCTGAGCTTGAGCTTTTTTACATAGTAAAGGGGATAGCGTATCTGATGAAATATTCCGAGCGCGATCAGCAGGTCTGCGTCGAGATTCGCATTCATATGAGTGTGCAAATCTGTACGGAATTTATTTTCGCGGCGGATATAGGTTTTTACAAGGGTTTTGTGAGCGTCGAGTCTGTAATCTTTCGTTTGGCTCATAAGTGTTTTTGAAATCGCCGGAATATAAGCCTTGCGCTCTATCGTGCCGTCGGGATAGATGTTGGCAACCTTTGTATCCATAAGTCGCAGCACATACACCTCGCGGTTTTTTT
>CACYDK010000224.1 GCA_902773155.1 uncultured Ruminococcus sp. | reverse complement strand
CTTTGGTGTAATGACCACCTTCGGACTGCGTCAGAAGTTCAAGAAGGTCAAGGGAAAAATCGTTTACGGATTTATGGCGTTGATTTGCTTAGGTATCTCAGCCGGAGTAATTACGCTTTACCGGGACGAGATGGTGCTTCCGGTTATGTTCTATTATATAGCCCTGGGAGCGGCGATCCTGATTCCTATTATGGCGGCCGGTCTGACTCAGAATACTGAGTACAGGGCCGAGATGCTCGGAAAGCTTCTCGGACTCAAGGACTTTATAGATACCGCCGAGATCGACAGGCTTAAGTATCTGCTCGAGGAGAACTCCGATTATTACTACGAGATCCTCCCTTACGCCATGGTATTCGGTATGCTCGATAAGTGGTCCAAGCGCTTTGACGGCCTGGCGGTCAAGGCTCCGAGCTGGTATTCGCCTTACGACAGAACCCTTTTGTGGGAGACTTATTATCTCAACAGTATGCTCCGAAACAATATCCGCGAGCCTATAAAGCGCATAAACGCTCAGGCAGCCGCGGCCAGAGCGGCGGCGTCCGCCCGTTCGGCGGCTTCGTCCTCAGGCGGAGGCTTCTCCGGAGGCGGCGGAGGCGGCGGAGGCGGCGGCAGCTGGTAATCCGCCCCTTAGTTTAAAAAATTACTGTCCCGGTTTTTCCGGGACAGTTTTTCTTGAAAAGCCATTGACAAACCCGAACGTTTGTTTTATAATATAGCAAACAGATGTTCGAGGTGTTTGGAGTGAAAAAATATATCAGCGTTACGGCGGAATTCGACGAGGACGGAAACCTGATCCCCCTGACAATAAACTGGTCGGACGGTCGAAAATTTACGATTGACCGGATCACCGATATCCGTTACAGCTCGGTGCCGTGCGGAAGGGGAGGGCTGCGCTACACCTGCCGGATAGCAGGCAAGGATAAATTTATATTTTTTGAGGATAACCGCTGGTTTGTCGAGAAGAGCGACAAGGAAATATCCGCGTAAGCAGGGCGTGTTTTTCCACCGGATAAGGAAAAGGCCGCAGAGGAAAACCTCTGCGGCTAAAACTATTAAGTTAAATTCCCAGAATACTCTTGACCGAAGCCTCGAGCTTGTCTGTAATGACCTGAGCGTCGTCCTTGTCTTTGCCGACAGCGGTGAGGTAGAGCTTGATCTTAGGCTCTGTGCCGCTGGGACGAACGATAGCCATATTATCGCCCTCAAGGTTGAACTGGAAAACATCCGACTTCGGAAGCTTGATCTCCTTCTCCTGTCCGGTAGCGAGATCCTTCTCAACGCTGAGCTTGTAGTCGGCGGTTTTAAGAACCTTGTAGCCGGCGATCTCGGAGGGAGCGTTTTCGCGGAGCGCGCTCATGATCTCGGCCATTTTCTGCATACCCTCGGAGCCGGCGAACTCAAACGAGAGGGTCGTGTTCTTGTAGTAGCCGAACTCCTCATACAGTCCGTCGATAACCTCGGCGAGAGTCTTGCCCTGCTTCTTAAAGGTCGCCGCCATCTCACAGATGAGCATCGAAGCCACAACAGCGTCCTTATCTCTTACGTATGAGCCGGCGAGATAGCCGTAGCTCTCCTCAAATCCGAACACATAGTTGTCCTCCTTGCCCTCTTTTTCGAGATTAAGGATGACCTCTCCGATGTATTTAAAGCCGGTAAGTACGTTTTTAAGCTCAACATTGTACTTTTCGCAGAGCTTTTCTACGAGCTTGGTTGTAACGATAGTCTTGACCATAACGGGCTCTGCGGGCAGAGTGCCGTTCTTCTTGCGGTTTGAGAGGATGAACTCGGTGAGCATGGAGCCGTCCTCGTTACCGGAGATAAGCCTGTAGCTGCCGTCATAATCCTTAACGGCGATTCCAACTCTGTCGGCGTCCGGGTCTGTAGCGAGCAGTAGATCAGGCTGAACCTTTTCGCAGGTTTCGAGGCCAAGTCTGAGAGCTTCCTTGATCTCAGGATTGGGGTAGGGGCATGTGGTAAAGTTACCGTCCGGAAGCTCCTGCTCCTTAACGATGGTAACGTCCTCAACGCCGATATCCTTGAGAATCCTTCTGACGAGCTTGTTTCCGCAGCCGTTAAGCGGGGTGTAAACGACCTTTAGACCGGCGTCCTTGCAGACTCCGGGATTGATCTGCTGTTTTTTGACCTCGTCGAGATAGCTTGTGTAAACCTCGTCCTTGACATATTCAATGAGACCCTTGTCGAGAGCCTCGTCAAAATCCATCGTCTTTACATCCGCAAAGATATCGAGCTTCTGAATTTCGTCGTAAACAGCTCCGGCGGCTGCGTCAGTCATCTGGCATCCGTCCTCGCCGTAAGCCTTATATCCGTTGTAGGCGGCAGGGTTGTGGCTTGCTGTTACCATAATACCGGCCTGACATCCAAAATAGCGCACAAGATACGAGAGTACCGGAGTCGGCTGAAGCTCCGAGGTAATGTAAACCTTAATACCGTTGGCGGCCAAAACTCTTGCGGCCTCGTTCATAAAGAGGTCGGCCTTGATTCTGCTGTCGTGTGAAATCGCAACAGCGCCCTTGCCGTATTTCTTGAGCACGTAATTCGCCATACCCTGAGTGGCCTGACGAACAACGTATATATTCATCCTGTTTGTGCCCGCTCCTATGATGCCCCTGAGTCCGGCTGTGCCGAACTGCAGGCTTCTGTAGAAGCGCTCGTAAATCTCCTTGTCATTACCGTTTATTTCCTTAAGCTCCTTTACGAGGTCGGCGTCCTCGGTCGCCTTCTCGAGCCATAAATTATAATTACCCAAATAATCCATAAAAGAACCTCCTTAGTATTGCTTATCAGCAAATAATATTTATCTAAGTTTACCACAATATCACCTGCATTTCAATCTTAAAACATAAAAAAATCGGCAAATATTAACGGAAACACACATTTTTAACAAAAATCTTGATTTTACAAAATATTTATAGTATTATTATAAAGATATCTTTAAGGAGGAATCAATATGGAAGATTTTGAAAAGCTAGAGCAGTCTGCCGAGATCGTCGATGAAACAGTTGAAGAAATCGACGCTCCCGCCGAAATCCCCGAGGATTCAGCGGAATTTGAGACAGCTCCGGCGTTAGACGAACCTGAAACGGATGATGTTCCGGCATTCGGCGACGCTGAGATAGAAACAGCTCCCGCCGCTAAGAAGAAAATGAAAATTCAGACCCCGATAATCATCGCCGCAGGTATTGTATTATTGGCTATACTTGCGTTTGCGTGCTTCAAGCTGTTTTTCGACAACAGCGTAGTCGGCACATGGGTAATCGACGACACAGCTACATCTGACGAGGCCACCGAAGCCTCCAGCGAGACGACCGCGGAGGAGATCCGTTACTACACCTTTGAGAAGGATCACACCGCCTCAATCACACTCGGTACAATGAAGGTAGTCGGCACATGGTATTACGCTGACGATAACTCAGCTACAACCGATCAGGCGACAAGCAAGATCAAGGTAGAGATCTCTTACTTCTTCAACGGCGTGTTTGATATTGAGCTCAAGGGCAACGCCTTCTCGGGCCGTACCCTCAGCCTCAGCGGTGAGAATCTTATCAAGCCTATCGACTTCAAGAGTTCCTCGCTTCCCGAGAATACCTTGAAGCCCTCCGACAAGTTCAAGGCGGTAGGGGCAATTACCGGAAAATGGAAGAACGACGAGTACAACCTCACTTACACCTTCAACCCCGACGGTACCTGCACCCTTAACCAGGTCGATACTCTCATCGTAGACGGCGTATATACCGTAGATGAGAAGAAGGGCACGATCGAGATCAAATATCTCCAGAGCGACGAGGATACTATGACTATCGAGTACAAGGCTGACAAGTCCGATTCAAAGAAGATCACCTTCTCCGGCCTTGAGTATACAAGGGTAGAGGAGTAATAAGGGGCTGTAAAAAGTTCCGCAACAACAATAAGGCACATAACCGAAAGATATGACGGTTATGTGCCTTTTTTGATCTCTTTATTACATATGATTATCGGGCGCAGGTGATTACATGTATTTTTCGGCGGCCTGAACAGCCAGCTTGTCACAGCGTTCGTTTTCGGGATGTCCGGCGTGACCTTTGACCCAGATCACTTCGACCTCGTGCTTATCGAGAAGCGAAAGAAGCTTATCCCATAGCTCAGGGTTGAGGTCTTTTTCTTTTTTGTAGCGCATCCAGCCGTTAGCTTTCCATTTTTTTGCCCATCCGAGCTTTATCGCGTTAGCTACATATTGGCTGTCGGTGTATAAAACGACCTCGCAGCTTTCCTTGAGCAGCTCAAGGGCTTTTATTACAGCGGTAAGCTCCATACGGTTGTTGGTAGTATTGGCCTCTCCGCCGGATATCTCCTTTTCCGTTTCCTTGTACCTCAGTATTGAGCCCCAGCCTCCCGGACCGGGATTGCCCTTGCAGGCTCCGTCAGTAAAAATTTCTACCTTTTTCAAGTTGAACCTCCATATGCTTTTGGAACATATTATAACATTCTGCCGGAGGATTGCAATATTTTTCTCTGACAATTTCTCTTTATCGGGATAAATAAACAGGAAAGAAATGACAAATATATGATAGGGAGGAAGAAAACCATAAAAGACTTGACACAACAGTGCAAAATAAGTTACAATATAGTGAATATTAATTTGGATAATAGGCAAATAGCGCAATTTGTCTTAATATATGGCATTGTACAACGATAGGAATAGTATATTGTGTTTTTTCGTTAACAAGCACATTAATTGTACAGCCGAAAAATAATTATGGAGGTAAATTTGTGTCATCTGAAAAAAGAAACAGCTATCGTAGCAACGGCCGTAAAAACTCGAAGCCGACATCAGCTAATAGTTCTTTTAAAGAAAAAAAGCCGGTAAAAAAGCCAAAGAATAATTACGGCGGAAAAAAGAATAAGCAAGAAATTAAAAAGCCGTCGATAAAAGTCGCTTTTCTCGGCGGTCTCAACGAAATCGGTAAAAATATCACTTTGTTCGAGTACGAGGGCGATATTGTGCTTCTTGACTGCGGAATGGCTTTCCCGGACGGCGATATGCTCGGCGTAGATCTTGTGATCCCTGATTTTACCTACGTTGAACAGAATATCGACAGAGTCCGCGGACTCGTTGTAACACATGGTCACGAGGATCATATAGGAGGGATTCCGTTCCTTCTTTCAAAAGCTAACATTCCGATTTACGGTACGCCGCTCACGATCGGACTTCTCGGCAATAAGCTCAAGGAGCACAGCCTTTTTAATTTCGCGAAGCTCAATGTCGTTAATGCCGGCAGCAGAATCAAGCTCGGTTGCTTTGACGTTGAGTTCATCCACGTTAATCACTCTATCCCGGATTCTGTAGCTATTGCTCTCCATACGCCGGCGGGTACTGTCGTGCATTCGGGAGATTTCAAAATCGACTGCACGCCGTTTTTGGGAGAGATGATCGATCTTCACGCTTTCGCTCGTTTAGGTCATGAGGGCGTTCTCGCGTTCTTCTGCGAAAGCACAAACGCCGACCGTCCCGGATATACATCTTCCGAGCAGATGATTACCAGGAGCCTTGACAATCTCTTTAACGAGGCCAGCAAGAACAGGATAATCATCGCTACGTTCGCGTCTAACGTCAATCGTGTTCAGCAGATCATCGACTGCGCCGAAAAATACAAGCGTAAGGTCGCTCTGTCGGGACGTTCTATGGTCAATTATATGACCGTAGCAAAGGAACTCGGTTATTTGCACGTGCCTGAAAACATAATGATAGATATAGATATGCTCGGAAAATACAATCCTGAGCAGGTCGTTCTCATTACAACCGGAAGTCAGGGAGAGCCGATGTCAGCGCTTTCGCGAATGGCTTATTCCGACCACAGAAAGGTAGTGGTAGGAGAGGGCGACTTCATCATAATCTCCGCAAATCCGATCCCCGGAAACGAAAAGACAGTCGGCAACGTTGTCGACGAGCTTCTCAAGCGCGGATGTACCGTCATTTATGAATCAATGTACGAGGTTCATGTTTCGGGACACGCCTGTCAGGAGGAGCTTAAGATCCTGCAAAAGCTTGTAAACGCTAAGTATTTCATCCCTGTTCACGGCGAGCAAAAACACCTTCGAAAGAACGCCGCGCTTGCGCAGTCTCTGGGAGTTGACCGCAAAAACATATATATAGGCGATATCGGTAGCCATATCGAGATCAATGAGGACTATATCAAGGAGCTTCCTCCGGTACCTGCCGGCAAGGTATTTGTCGACGGCCTCGGAGTCGGCGACGTAGGCTCTATCGTTCTTCGCGACCGCAAGCATCTTGCTCAGGACGGTCTTATCATTATCGTCGCTTCTCTGGATGTGTACGACGGTCACGTCATAAGCGGTCCGGATATTGTATCCAGAGGCTTTGTATATGTAAGAGAGAGCGAGGCTCTTCTCGATAAAATACGAGAGGTATCGCTTCGCATTCTTGAAGATTGCGCCGATAACAATATCCATGAGTGGGGCACGATCAAGAACAGGATACGCGACGAGGTATCGCGTATGATCACGAGAGAAACGCGCCGTTCGCCGATGATTCTTCCCATTTTACAGGAAGTATAAATTATTCTTATAAGGAAATATAAGCTATTATGAAAAAGAAAGTCTGGACATCGTCACCTTTATTGATAATATTGTCTATCGTGATGTTCGGTATGGCGCTCGCCGCGTACCGATTCAGTTTCGTGCTGTTTATTGTCGAGGCTTCTATTGCCGCCGCCTCGATTGTGGTGGTAATAGTATTCGGCTTTAGTTTCCGGCGTTATATGAACCGCACGATTTCGTCTTCGATTTCGAATATTTCGGAAATAAACCGAACCTATCTCGAAAGGTTTAAGATGCCGGTGGTTGTTACCGGAAAGTTCGGCGATATATTGTGGAGCAATTCCAAATTCAAGCGCCAGCTTTGTTTGGGACGAAATCCCGTGAACGAGGATATTTCCCTTTATATCGGACAGAAGGACATTGCCGACGTTGCCGACGCAGACGGATATGATATCGACTTTGACGGAAAGCATTTTACCGTCTACTGCACCGAATCAGGCGATGGATATATAGTTTTTTACATTGATAATACCTACTATAATGATGTTCTTAAAAAGTTCAACGACACCCGAAAATCCGTCGCTCTGATCGTTTTTGATAACCGCGACGAGTTTACAGGCGATAATCAGGAGGAAAGCGTAAGAGTCACTTTGGATTTAGAGGCAAAGCTTCTCCACTACGCGAAGGAAAACAACGCTCTCTTCAAGGCGTTGCCCTCGCATCGTTATATGATGGTGCTTGATAAGGCTCACCTCGATAAGGAAATTGCCGCAAAATTTCCTTTGTTAAAAGAAATAAGAACCATAAAGTATAACAACCGTGAGGCCACTATTTCTGTGGGAATAGGAGCCGATTGCGATAACCTTATAGATAGTGAGAATAGCGCCAGAAAGGCTCTTGATATGGCTTTAGGCCGTGGAGGAGACCAGGTTGCCGTTATTTCCGGCGAAAACTACGAGTTCTTCGGCGGAGTATCCGCGGGAATTGAACGAATGAGCAAGGTGCGCAGCCGCGTGATCGCTACCTCGATCGCCCGAGCTATAAGCGAGTCCGATAAGGTTTTTATTATGGGACACCGCTATTCCGACCTTGATTGCGTCGGAGCGGCGGTCGGGCTGCAGCCTGTTATTGAAAAAGCGCTAAAAAAGCATTGCCGCGTGGTGATCAATAAGGATACCTCTATGGCGGGAAGCCTGATTAAGCTCGTTGACGAAAGCATTGATGGAGTGTTTATAACTCCCGAGGAGGCGCTTAAAAGCATTTCCTCGAGGACTTTGCTGATCGTTGTAGATACTCATATCCCTGACGTTGTCGAGAGTCCCGAGGTGCTCGAAAAGAGCAGACGGATTATCGTAATCGACCATCACAGAAAGATGGTAAATTATATAGACAACGCCATAGTATTCTACCACGAGCCCAACTCATCCTCAGCCTCCGAAATGGTCGCCGAGCTGATTACATATCTCGGCGAGAATTGTGTATCGAAGCTTCAGGCCGAGGCGCTTTTGTCCGGAATAATGCTCGATACAAAGAGCTTTGTTATACGTACGGGAGTTCGCACCTTTGAGGCTGCGGCGTTCCTTAAGAAAAAGGGAGCCGATACCGTCGAGACCAAGGAGCTGTTCTCAAGCTCTCTCGACACATATCTAAAAAAATCCGCAATCATCAGTACAGCCGAAATAATCAAAGGCTGTGCCGTTGCCGTTGCTGATATAGATAATCCTGATATCCGTCTCATAGCCGCTCAGGCGGCCGATGAGCTTCTGTCCGTTTCAAAAGTCGCGGCGAGCTTCGTCATCTTCAAGACCGGAGATATTGTCAATATTTCCGCCCGAAGCTACGGAAAGCTTAACGTACAGGTCGTTATGGAGGCTCTCGGCGGCGGCGGACACCAGAACATGGCTGCCGCTCAGCTCAGCGGCGTTACCGTCAATGAGGTTAAGGCTGATATGATCAAGGTTATCGAAAATACAATTTCTGATTATAACTGACATAGAAGGGATGTTACATATGAAAGTTATTCTTTTACAGGACGTTAAGTCACTCGGAAAAAAAGGCGAGCTTGTAAACGCCTCCGACGGCTATGCTCGTAATTTTCTGCTTCCGCGCAAGCTTGCTAAGGAAGCTAACGCTCAGGCGATGAACGAATATAAAAACGCCGAGGACAGCAAGAATTATAAAATCGCTACAGAGAAGGCTCAGGCTGAGCAGTATAAGTCTCAGCTCGAAGGCAAAACCCTAGTGATGAAGGCAAAGGGAAATGCCGACAAGCTTTTTGGAAGCATCACAGCCAAGGATATCGCGGGCGAGCTTAAGACAAAGTTCAACGTGCCTGTTGATAAGCGCAAGGTTGTACTCAATAACGATATCAAGAATTTCGGCTTATATGAAGCCGAGGTTAAACTATACACAGGAATTTCCGCCAAGGTAAAAATTGAGGTTGCTCCGGCGGAATAAGGTTTGAATTATGGCAGATTCTACTGTAAAAACCGGATATGACGGTCTAAACCTGCCCTACAGTCCCGAGGCCGAGCAGGCGGTTCTTGGAGCGGCTATCCTCGATTCGGAGGTTCTAAGCGAGATCGCCGTCGTGCTTCCGGATCCAAAGTTCTTTCACGTCAACACCCACCGAGTAATCTATTCGGCTATGCTCGATTTATTCAATGTGGGCAGAGAGGTCGACTTTGTTACTCTGCTTGAGGTGCTGAAGCGCGACCGCAAGTTTGATGACGCGACGGGTAAAACCTATCTTCTCGATCTGGCGAATAACTGTCCGTCGATATCAAACGCCGTCGACTACGCGCGTATCGTGCGCGATAAGTACGATGTGCGCAAGCTCATTACGGCCTCGAGAGATATTATCGACGAGGCGAGCGCGGGAGAAGCCGAACCGCAGGTGCTTATAGACTCTGCGGAGCAGCGGATCTTCGATATTAGGCGCGACAATAACCAGGGGCTTGAGCTTCTCTCAAAGGTTATTATGAAGGAGTTCGATCGTCTCGACGCGTTAAACAGCAACAAGGATGACGCGTTAAAGCCGATCCCCTCAGGTATAGGCGATTTGGACAGGGTTATTACAGGTCTTAACCGTTCCGACTTGATCCTTCTCGCGGCTCGTCCCGGTATGGGTAAGACCAGCTTCGCGCTGAATATCGCGAAAAATGTCGCAAATATTACCAAGAAAACCGTTGCTTTCTTCTCGTTGGAAATGACTAAGGAACAGCTCGCGTCACGACTCCTTTCCTCCGAGGCGCTGGTTCAGGGAACCAAGCTCAGAACAGGCAAGCTAAACGACGAGGAATGGACGCGCCTTGTCGCGGCCGGCGACGTTCTCGCGAAGTGCGAGTTTTATCTTGACGATACTCCGGGCATCACTGTCACGGAGATCAAGTCGAAGCTCAGAAGATTGAAGAATATTGACGTAGTCTTTATCGACTATCTCCAGCTTATGACCAGCGGACGCAGGATCGACAACCGTGTTCAGGAGGTTTCCGAGATCACGCGAAATCTAAAAATCCTCGCTAAGGAGATCAATGTGCCGGTAATCTGTCTTTCACAGCTCAACCGTGCCGCTGAAAGCAGACAGGATCACCGTCCGATGCTCTCCGATCTTCGTGAATCGGGCTCGATCGAGCAGGACGCTGATATTATACTCTTCCTTTATCGTGATGGTTATTACGCCAAGAACGGCGAGGAAAACGCTCCCGAAGCGGGGCCTGCCGTCGATCAAAACAGCGGAGAGTGCATAGTCGCCAAGAACCGTCACGGCGAGACCACCACCGTTAAGCTTCATTGGCAGGGTGAGTTTATGCGATTTACCTCGCAGGAGAGAAACCGTGAGTAGGCTTCTGGAGCTCGCAGAGAGGGCGATCGGGGAAAACGATATGCTGAAAAACGGCGACAGGATAATAGTAGCCCTTTCCGGCGGCGCTGACTCCGTTGCTCTTCTACATACGCTTATTTCCTTAAAAGAAAAATATAATCTTACTCTATATGCGGCTCATGTGAATCACAATCTGAGAGGCGAAGAGGCTTTGAGAGATGAGAGATTTGTCCGAAAGCTGTGTGCTGACGAGAGGATAGAGCTTTTTGTCAGATCCGTTGATATCCGCGCCGCTTCGCTTAAAGAGGGGATAGGTACCGAGCTTTGCGGTCGTAAGGCTCGATATGAATTCTTCGGCGAGCTGAGCCGAAGGCTTGACGCTAAAATCGCCACCGCGCATACCGCCGGCGACAACGCCGAGACAGTGCTGTTTAATCTGATTCGAGGCTCCGGCACTAAGGGATTAAGCGGAATAGCTCCGGTCAGAGACAATATTATCCGTCCGCTCATCTACGCCGGACGCGATGAAATTGAGCGTTTCTGTGAGGAAAAAAACATTTCTTATGTTACTGACAGCACTAACCTCGGCGACGAATACACCCGCAATAAAATCCGACATAAGCTGATTCCTCTCTGCAAGGAACTGAATCCGGATTTTGAGAACACGGTGCTGAAAAATTGTGAGGTTTTGAGAAGCAATAATTCTTTTTTAGAAGAAAAATCTCAAGAAGCTCTCGAAATTGCTCGAATTAACAATGGCTATTCTGTAGATAAGCTGTCGGCTCTTGAGCCGTCGCTCAGGCGGGCTGCATTGTACAGGCTTTGTTTAGAAAACGGAGTTGAGCCGGATTACGTCCACATCCGTTTGCTTGATGATTGCGTCATCAGCGGCGGAGCGGTAGATTTGAACAAAAATCTTCGGGCCGTGTGCTCTCAGGGGTATTTTCGCCTTATAGAAAAATGCAGCGATTTCGCTCAGAGCATTAATATAGCTTTAAAGAGCGATTTAAGCTTTACTTATAATAACAAAAAATATTCTGTATCAGAAATAAAATCCTCCGATAAAGACATACTCGACGTCGGAGTTTTAGATAAAAACCCGGTATTTCGCAACCGTATGCCCGGCGACAGCTTTTTTCTTCCAAAACGGAGAGTGAGCAAGAGCCTGAAAAAGCTTTTCATAGAGCTAAAAATCCCCGCCGAAAAGCGCGACACTTTGGTTCTGCTTACAAGCGGCAGCGAGGTGCTCTGGATCGAGGGGATAGGCGTTTCGGGAAACGCCAAAGCCAAAAACGACGCGGGATTGAAAATATCAGTAAAACCATTATAGAATAATTATAACAAATCGTATAATATCTTCCGTCTCTTAAGGCGGTTATCATTTGAATTCAAAAGGGGTAAAACAATGCATAAGGATTTGGAAAGCATACTTGTAGGCGAGCAGGAGCTCAACGATATCGTAAAAACCTTAGCCGCGGACATCGACAGAGATTACGGCGACAAGGATTGGCTGATGGTAGGCGTACTAAAGGGCAGTATTCTTTTTATGGCCGATTTAATGAAGGCTATGGAAAATGATTTTAAAATCGACTTCGTTGTGGTTTCCTCCTATGGTTCCGGAACCGAGAGCACAGGACGCGTTAACGTGCTTAAGGACGTATCGCAGTCCGTCGAGGGTATGGACATTCTTATTGTAGAGGATATCATCGACTCCGGTAATACCTTGCACTTCCTGGTCAGATATTTTTACGCCAAGGGTGCAAGCTCTGTTAAAATCGTCACCTTATTTGATAAGCCGGATCGCAGAAAGGTTGAGATTCCGGTCGATTATGTCGGCAAGGTTATCCCCGACGAGTTTATTGTCGGTTACGGCCTCGATTATGACGAGAAATATCGTACTTTGCCTTATGTGGGAATTCTAAAACCCGAGGTTTATACGGAATAATAATAAAAACAACCGCAATACTATATTAAGGAGTGACTGAGTATTGGATAATAAAAAGAAGGCGAAAAGTCTGTTGCTTTATATCGGAATTCCGATTTTGGTAATTCTCGGAATCGCCTTGCTGTTTAACGCTCAGCCTAAGTCCCCCGAGGTAAAAACCTCGCAGCTCGTTTCATATTTCGAGCAGGGCAAGGTGGCTGATTACGAGTTGAATTACGGCACCGGTGAGATAAAACTGACCCTTAACGACGGAAAGAAAACCATCGTAAAGGGACTTATCGCCGATCCCGAAGAGTTTCGCGAGGATATAAAGCCTTATGTCAGCAAAAACAAGGATATGTCATATAATCTGGTTCGTAAGGCAGATAACTCGTTCCTGATGAGCATAGTGCCGTACATCATTGTTTCGATTTTCCTTGTTGTGTTCTGGTTCTTTATCATGCGCCGTATGGGCGGCGGCTTGGGCGGCAAGGAAATGTCGTTCGGAAAAGCTAAGATCAAGAATACAAACGACGAAAAACGAAAGACGACATTTGACGACGTTGCCGGAGCGGACGAGGAAAAGGAAGAGCTTGAGGAAATAGTTGAATTCCTAAAATCCCCGGATAAGTACAATACCTTAGGAGCCAGAATCCCCAAGGGCGTACTTCTCGTAGGACCTCCGGGAACCGGAAAAACTCTCCTCGCGAGAGCCGTAGCAGGAGAGGCCGGAGTACCTTTCTTCTCGATTTCCGGTTCTGACTTTGTCGAGATGTTCGTCGGCGTAGGCGCGTCGCGCGTTCGCGACCTTTTTGACCAGGCCAAAAAGAATTCACCCTGTATAGTATTTATAGACGAGATCGACGCCGTAGGACGTCAGCGCGGAGCCGGACTGGGCGGCGGACACGATGAGCGCGAGCAGACGCTCAATCAGCTCCTTGTTGAGATGGACGGCTTCGGAGCTAACGAGGGCGTAATAATGATCGCGGCAACCAACCGCCCCGATATCCTCGATCCCGCGCTTATGAGACCCGGACGCTTTGACCGACAGGTAATCGTAGGATATCCGGATATCACCGGCCGAGAGGCTATTTTGAAGGTTCACGCCCGCAAAAAGCCGCTCGCTCCCGACGTTAATCTGCGCACCATTGCCAAGACCACGGCCGGCTTTACCGGAGCAGACCTCGAAAACCTCCTCAATGAGGCCGCGCTCCTGGCTGCGCGCTCAAACAAAAAAGCTATAACTATGAAGGAAATCGAGGAGGCTACAATCAAGGTTGTAGTCGGCTCCGAAAAGAAGAGCAAGGTTATGTCCGACAAGGAAAAGCGCCTTACCGCGTATCACGAGGCAGGCCACGCGATCCTTTTCCACGTTTGCGAAACTCAGGATCCTGTTCACGAGATTTCCATCATTCCCCGAGGAATGGCCGGAGGCTACACAATGCCTCTGCCTACTGAGGATAAATCTTATAACTCGCGCAATGAGATGTTCGAGAACATAATAGTTGATCTCGGCGGACGCGTTGCGGAAGCGCTTGTTCTTAAGGATATCAGCACAGGAGCCTCGAACGATATCGAGAAGGCTACAAAAACCGCGCGCGCGATGGTTACTAAGTACGGTATGACCGACGAGCTCGGACCGATTTGCTACGGTCAGCAGAGCGGCGAGGTTTTCCTCGGACGAGATATGGGTCATGTTAAGGACTACTCCGAGGAGACGGCGGCTAAGATCGACGCAATTGTGCTCAAAATCGTCAAGAACGCTTATTCTCAGGCGGAGACCCTACTCAAAGCGAACATGGATGAGCTCCATGAAATCGCGAAATACCTCATCAAGCACGAGAAAATGCACAATGAGGATTTTGAGAAGGTTATGAACGGAACCTTTGTCTGGGAGGATGAATCCGAGGAATCGGAAGCGACAATGGACAACGAAGAATAAAAACAATGCCGGTTCATTTTGAGCCGGCATTTATTTACGCTTTTACAATATATGAGGTAAAATCGCTCCCGCAGGGGCTTATTATCGTTTCGGCAAGAGCCCGGATATCCGACGCCCTTAAATCCACATCGAAAATCCTTCCGGCGCCTTCATCAAGCTTTTTATATCCATCCGCGACATTTATAATAAGCGGAAGCGAGGTTTTGCGCTTTATTTCGCGCAGAAGCGTTTCGCCAACGCTGTTAAAGCCCAGTATCCTCAGATAGGGAACAGGCGTTTTCTGCATGTCGTCGGTAATTCCAAGCAGCGCGTAGCATAAGATTCTTCTGAGTCTCGCCATGGTATAGCGCTTTGTTTTTGCCTCATTCAGCAATTCGTCGATCGAGCCGCATTCACGCGCCGCCTTGTAGAGCCTGTTTTCAAGTCCCTCACTTATTTCCGGAAGATTCTCCATTTCCGAGATCGTCATACTTCTCAGTCTGTACATTATTGCGGATGAAAGCTTTTCAAAGTAAGCCGGATTACTGTAGCACTCATATCCGGGCATCAGCTCTGAAACACCATTTCCCTTAAAAATCAGCTCTCTGATTTTGCTTGCGCTCGCGATGCCTTCCGATACCTCGTTTGAATCGTGAGAAGCGCCCTTGCGTTCTATCACCGTAACTCCAATACCGGTGTTCCTGATCGACTTTATGTATTCAAGCGCCAGAATATTGTTGGGCTTTGAGCAAACCTCAGCTAATTCCGCAGAAATCTCTCCTAAAGCTGTCGCGACGGCCTGAGGATAGTACTGTCCCTTTTTCATATAATTCTTAATAAGAACATTAAACTCATCGCTCTCCATCAGTTCGGCGGCCTTAAACAGCTTGTCTACGCTGTCCTCGGACGAAAAGCAAAGACTTTTGGTGAGCCCCAGAGCTTTTGAGATCTCAACTCCGGCTCCCGCGAAGGTTTGAGCAGAGCTTACAGCGTATACGGTCGGAAGCTCTATAACCAAATCTGCTCCGTTTTTGAGAGCGGATGAGGCTCTTTGATATTTGTTATAGATCGCGACGTCTCCGCGTTGAGTAAACGAACCGCTCATAATAGCCGTGATGGGATCATCTGATTGAGCTTTTATTCGGTCGATCTGGTATTTATGACCGTTATGAAATGGATTATATTCGCATATTATGGTATTTGTATTCATTTTTGCAACCTTTTTTATGTTATTTTGCATAAAATTAAGAAAACTCTTGCAAATTTTATATCTTTCGTTTATTATATTATAGTATGATTTTAAAAACTAATCAATATAAAAGGGGAGTAATCCAATGAAAATTTTAGTTATCAATGCTGGAAGCTCATCTCTTAAGTATCAGCTTATTGATATGACAGATGAGAGCGTGCTTGCAAAAGGTAACTGTGAGCGTATAGGCTCCGAGGGTTCCGTAATAAGCTATAAGACTGCAAAATGCGACGTTAAAAAGGAAGTTCCCATGAAGGATCACGGCGTCGCCTTCACCGAGGTCAAGGATTTTCTGCTCGACAGCGAGATCGGTGTTATCAAGGATATCTCAGAGGTATCGGCTGTTGGCCATCGCGTAGTACAGGGCGGAAGCATTTTCCACGATTCGTGTCTTGTTACTGATGATGTTCTTGCGAAAATCAAGTCGCTTTCTCCTCTTGCTCCTCTGCATAATCCGGCCGAGGCTCTCGGAATCGAATCCAGCGAGCAGGTTTTCGGAAAGGATATGCCTCAGGTAGTTGTTTTCGATACAGCCTTCCACAGCACAATGCCGCAAAAGGCCTTTATGTACGCAGTACCTTATGAGTACTACGAGAAGTACGGTGTTCGCCGTTACGGCTTCCACGGAACATCTCACCGCTATGTCAGCGCTGAGCTTGCTCGCAGAATGGGCAAGGATATAAAGGATCTGAAAATTATTACATGTCATATCGGTAACGGTTCTTCTATTACAGCTATCGACGGCGGTAAGGTAATTGATACCTCCATGGGTCTCACTCCTCTCGACGGCTTTATGATGGGCACTCGCTCCGGCTCGCTCGATCCCTCCGTAGTGACCTTTATTCAGGAGCAGGAGAACCTCTCCGCAAGCGAAATGGACGTTGTACTCAATAAGCAGTCCGGCTTGCTCGGTATTTCCGGGGTTTCCAGCGACGACCGTGATATAACAGCCGCTGAGGCCGAGGGCAACGAGCGCGCTAAGCTCACTCACGAGATGCTCTATTATCAGATCGCAAAGTTTGTAGGCTCCTACTATGTAGCTCTCGGCGGTTGCGACGGCATTGTGTTCACAGCCGGACTCGGTGAGAATCAGCCCGCCCTCAGAAAGAGAGTATGCGAGTATCTTGAGTGCTTGGGCGTTAAGATTGACGACGCTAGAAACGAAGCCTGCGTCCGCGGTAATCAGGGTATTATCTCCGCCGATGATTCTAAGATCCGCGTAGAGCTCGTCGCTACAAACGAGGAGCTTGTTATCGCAAGAGATACAAAGGCTATTGTAGAGGCTCTTTGATTCAAATGTAATGTTTACTGAAAAAACGACCGGTTTTGCCGGTCGTTTTTTGCTTAGAGTTTATTGATGACGAAGGCGCACGTCTTGCTGACCTTAAATGTGAGAGCTTACGGTGTGATCGTCGATAACCTCGTTGTCCCTGAAAAGCAGAGAAATACACCACACCGCCGAGAGTCCGACGAGGATGTAGATGATTCTGCTGACAATACCGGTTTGGCCGCCGAAGATAAACGCAACAAGGTCAAAGCGAAAGATTCCGACTAAGCCCCAGTTCAGCCCTCCGATGATTGATAAAACTAATGCTATTCTGTCTATCATATTCTTAGCCTTTCCGCCCACAAGT
>CACYDK010000223.1 GCA_902773155.1 uncultured Ruminococcus sp. | reverse complement strand
TGACGAGGAGCTTTTCGAGGAGCTTGAGGAGCTTCTTGTAATGGGCGACGTCGGAATGGAAACAGCCGAAAACATATGTAACGAGCTCAGAATAAAGGTTAAGGAAACCGGTACGACAGATCCTGACCAAGTTCGTGTGCTCTTGCAAGAGGTAGTGCGCGATATGCTTACCGGAGGTCAGGAGCTTAATATGAGCACAAAGCCGTCGGTGATCCTTGTTATCGGAGTTAACGGCGTCGGTAAGACCACTACGATCGGAAAAATGGCCGCTCGCTTCAAGGGTGAGGGCAAAAAGGTTATCCTCGCGGCCGGCGATACTTTCCGTGCCGCTGCTATAGAACAGCTACAAATATGGGCCGACAGAAGCGGCTGCGATATTATTAAGCAAGGTGAAGGCTCCGACCCGGCCGCCGTTGTTTACGATACGATCTCGGCCGCCAAATCAAGGGGCGCCGATGTGATTATCGCCGACACAGCCGGACGACTTCACAACAAAAAGCATCTTATGGACGAGCTTGCAAAAATTAACCGCGTTATCGACCGCGAGCTCCCCGACGCTGACAAGGAGATTCTCCTAGTTATTGACGCAACAACCGGTCAGAACGCTGTTTCTCAGGTTGAGCATTTTAAGGAAGCCACAGGTATAACCGGCATAGTACTCACTAAGCTGGACGGAACCGCAAAGGGCGGCATCGTGCTTGCTATCAAGAATTCTCTCGACGTGCCTGTAAAGTTCGTCGGAGTAGGAGAACAGATCGACGATCTCCAGCCGTTTGATCCTGAGGACTTCTCGAGAGCTCTCTTTGATTTCAGTTAACGGTGATATTATGAAGTTTATTATCGCAAGCAACAATTCAAAAAAGCTATTTGAGCTTGAGAGAATACTTAAGCCCTTGGGAGTAGAGGCATTTACCGCGAAACAACTCGGAGTAAGTCTTGATGATGTCGAAGAAAACGGTTCAAGCTTTGCCGAAAACGCGTATATTAAGGCCGAAGCCGCCTGTAAAAAGACGGGATTACCCGCCATTGCCGATGATTCTGGCCTTTGTGTGGACGCACTTGATGGTCGTCCCGGCATATACTCGGCGCGATACGGCGGCGAAGGAGCGACGGATACAGATAAGATAAATAAGCTTTTATCCGAGCTTAACGGTGTTCCGTCTGAAAAAAGAGGAGCGAGCTTTTTTTGCTCGATCTGCTGTATTTTCCCCGATGGATATAAAATTACTGCCGAAGGCGAATGCAAGGGTTCTATTGCCGGAGCTCCGTCGGGAAGCTCGGGCTTTGGCTACGATCCGATTTTTCTCTACGAGGGTAAATCCTTCGCCGAGCTTTCGGCCGATGAAAAGGACAAGATCAGCCACAGAGGAAACGCACTCAGAGAACTAAAGGTAAAACTAACAGAATACCTCGGAGGTAAAAATGCTGACAGGTAAACAAAGAGCCTATTTAAGAGGCTTGGCAAATCCGATAGATACAATCTTATACATAGGCAAGGGCGGAATGTCCGATGAAATTATAAAGCAGGCAGACGACGCTCTTACCGCCAGAGAACTGATAAAGGGAAAATGTCTGGAAAACTGTCCCATAAGCCCCAGAGAAGCGTCTGACATTATTTGTGAAAGAATCTCGGCGGACGGGGTTCAGGTCATCGGTTCAAAATTCGTGATTTACAGACCAAATCCGGACGAGCCTGTAATAAAGCT
This sequence comes from uncultured Ruminococcus sp., assembly GCA_902773155.1. Classification (GTDB taxonomy): domain Bacteria; phylum Bacillota; class Clostridia; order Oscillospirales; family Acutalibacteraceae; genus Ruminococcoides. The sequence goes on along the minus strand of CACYDK010000223.1, from coordinate 3,309 downwards.
CCCTAGGGCAAAGAGAAAATGAGAATTGCTATGTTCGGCGGAAGCTTCAATCCCGTTCACATTGGACACGTTAAGCTGGTTGAGGCGGTTTTGAACGAGTTTTCACTCGACAAGGTCATTATTATGCCCACCTATCATACTCCGCTAAAGGATAACAGTCAGTTTGCTGATAGTGAACACCGGTATAATATGTGCCGAATCGCCTTTAGCGGCAACAGCAGGGTTGAGGTTTCCGATTTGGAGATTAAGCGTCGGGGCAACAGCTACACATACATGACTCTAAATTCTATTAAAGAATTATATTCCGAGGGTGAATTATATCTGGTTGTTGGAGCCGATATGTTTCTCGGTATCCAGACATGGAAGAATCCCTCGGAGATCTTCAAGTTGGCGACTCTAATAGCTGTTCCTCGAGACTGTAATGACGACAAGCTGAAAAGTCATTATGACAACGTTCTCAGAAAAATGGGATGCAAAGCTGAGTTTATGTCTCACGATATTATGAGCGTTAGCTCTACTATGGTCAGAGAAGCTCTGAAAAACGGAGTTTATCCTAAGAATTTTTTAGATAAAAGGGTGTACGAATATATAACAGAAAACGGTCTTTACCGCTGAATTGGAGTGTGAGTTTATGGATAGAGCGTATTATCTCGAATTTATTAAAGCTCGGATGGGCGAGAGAAGATATATTCACAGCGTTAATGTAGCCAAATCCGCCGTCAAGCTTGCAAAAATCTATAATGCCGATCCTGAAAAGGCTGAGCTTGCAGGTATTCTGCATGACTGTTGTAAAGAATTCGAGCCTAAAGAAATGTTGCAAATTATAACCGACGGTGGTATAATGCTCGATGAGACTGAAAAAAGTTCAAATAAACTATGGCATTCAATCGCGGGAAGCGTTTATATACGACTCAAGCTCGGAATAGAGGACGAAGATATTATTAACGCCGTAAGATACCACACAACCGGACGAGCCCGCATGTCGTTGCTTGAAAAAATAATTTTCACAGCTGACTTTATCGGCGAAGAACGAACTTATGACGGCGTCGATATTATGAGGGAAAAAGCCGAAAGATGTCTCGAGGAGGCTATGCTTTTCGGTCTGCAATTCACAATTTCTGACCTTGTTCGGAGAAAACTGCCGATACATAGCGGCGCTATCGCCTGCTATAATGATATACTGACTCAGTTAGGAGAGAAAGAGCAATTATGACAGCATACGAAAAAGCGGTAAAAATCGCTCAGGCGTTAAGTAATAAACTAGGAATAGACATTAAGCTTATCGAGATCACGGATGTTACCGTGCTTGCGGATTATATGGTAATAGCTACCGGCGGAAGCTCCACTCAGGTAAAAGCTATGGCCGATGAGGTCGAGTACCAGTTAGAGGAGTCCGGCGAGAAGGTTAGTCACGTAGAGGGACACCGTTCCAACAGCTGGATTTTGCTTGATTATTCCGACGTTATCGTTAACGTGTTTAATCAGGAGGCAAGAGCCTTTTATGACCTTGAACGCCTGTGGCAGGATGGAAAAGAAATTGATTTAACAGATATTATAGATTAATCGGAGGTTATGATTTTGAGATACGATCATAAAAGTGTTGAACCAAAATGGCAAAAGGTGTGGGAGGACAAAGGAGTTTTTCATGCGTCCGACGACACCTCAAAAAAGAAATTCTATGCTCTAATCGAATTTCCTTATCCTTCCGGACAGGGACTTCACGTAGGACACCCGCGTCCCTACACAGCACTGGATACTGTTGCCCGTAAGAGAAGATTACAGGGCTATAACGTGCTTTATCCTATTGGCTGGGACGCTTTCGGCCTTCCTACGGAGAACTACGCCATAAAGAATCATATCCATCCCGAGGTAGTAACAAAACAGAATATAGCGCGATTTAAACAGCAGATCCAGTCGCTCGGCATTTCCTTTGACTGGAGCCGCGAGATCAATACAACAGATCCTGATTATTATAAATGGACGCAATGGGTTTTCTTGCAGCTATTCAAAAAGGGACTAGCGTATAAGAAGGAGATGGCAGTAAACTGGTGCACCTCGTGTAAATGCGTTCTCGCTAACGAGGAGGTTGTAAACGGCGTCTGCGAACGTTGCGGAAGCGAGGTCATCCACAAGGTCAAATCCCAGTGGATGCTCAAGATAACCGCTTACGCTGACCGCCTTATAAATGACCTTGATCTTGTAAACTATCCGTCCAGAGTTAAGGCTCAGCAGATCAACTGGATAGGCCGATCAAACGGAGCGGAGGTCGATTTTACAGCAACGACCGGAGACAAGCTCACGGTTTATACAACAAGATGTGATACGCTTTTTGGCGCTACATATATGGTTATTTCTCCCGAGCATCCGCTCATCGAGAAATGGGCCGACAAGCTCAACAATATCGACGAGGTAAGAGCTTATCAGGCTGAAGCCGCAAAAAAGTCCGACTTTGAACGTACAGAGGTTGCAAAGGATAAGACAGGTATCAGACTTGACGGAGTAGAGGCAATAAATCCGGTAAACAATACAAAGATTCCGATTTTTGTTTCGGACTACGTTTTAGTTTCTTACGGTACGGGAGCTATCATGGCGGTTCCCGCTCACGATACCCGTGACTGGGAATTCGCTAAGAAGTTCGATCTTCCGATTATCGAGGTCGTAAAGGGAGGCAGGGACGTACAGGCAGAAGCCTTTACCGACTGCGCTACGGGTATTCTCACGAACTCCGGATTCCTTAACGATTTATCTGTAGAGGACGCTAAAATCAAGATGACCGAATGGCTCACAGATAATGGTATCGGCCGCGCTAAGGTCAATTATAAGCTTCGCGATTGGGTATTCTCGCGTCAGCGTTACTGGGGCGAGCCTATTCCGATCGTGTTCTGTGAGGATTGCGGATATGTTCCGATTCCCGAGAGCGAGCTTCCTCTCAAGCTTCCTATGGTCGATTCCTACGAGCCGACAGATAACGGCGAAAGCCCGCTCGCAAAAATCACCGACTGGATCAATACTTCATGTCCCTGTTGCGGAAAGCCCGCAAAGAGAGAGACCGATACAATGCCTCAATGGGCCGGTTCATCGTGGTACTTCCTCAGATATATGGATCCCCACAACAAAGAAGCCTTCGCATCTAAGGAGGCTCTTGAATACTGGTCTCCCGTAGACTGGTATAACGGAGGAATGGAGCATACTACGCTTCACTTACTCTACAGTCGTTTCTGGCATAAATTCCTCTTTGATATCGGCGCGGTTCCGACTCCGGAGCCGTACGCAAAACGTACAAGCCATGGAATGATTCTCGGTGAAAAC
>CACYDK010000222.1 GCA_902773155.1 uncultured Ruminococcus sp. | reverse complement strand
CATAATATTCATAAAGGCTCCCTCGAAGGGCTTCATGCTTATTTTCGCCGGAAGAAGCGAATTCTTTTTGTTGCGGATAGCTTCCTCTACCCATTCGTAACAGGTCATGGGAGATATTTTTAAATCTGCGATATTATTAAAAGAAATAAGTTTCATATTACACCTTTACCTTAAAATCTCGGATATCGCCCTTACGAGCTTATCGTTATCTTCGGTGTTTCTGACCGCGAGACGGATAAACTCCTTACCCTTGAGCTTTGATGAAAGATCCTTGATAAGAAGCGAGTAGTCGGCGAGAAGCTTCTGAGTGAGTTCCTTTGCTGTAATGCCTGTGAGCTCTACCATAAGGAAGTTGGCCTGAGACGGAATGACTCTGAGCCCGTTGATAGCGGAAAGCGCCTCTACAAAACGCGCTCTTTCCTTTCTGAACTTAACGAGAGCCTGTCTGTACTGACTCTCATACTTCTCCTCGATTTGGAGATAAAATTCTCCAAAGGAATTAATATTCCAGATAGCTACATCCTTCTTCATCTTTGCAATCCTGTCGGTATCGCCTGAGGCGAGCACGCCGAGACGGATTCCGGGAACGCCGTAGGACTTGGAGATACTCTTTACTACGAAGAGGTGGGGATTTGCTTCGAGGATCTCGGTATCGAGAAGGGTGTTGTTGAGCTCATCGGAAAAGTCTGTAAAGGACTCGTCTATGATGATCTTGATACCCTTCTTGTCAGCCCAGTCGATAAGCTCGAGCAGACCGCTCTTGGGGATGTAGTTTCCGGAGGGGTTGTCCGGGTTGATAACGATCAGAGTTTCGATATCCTTATCGCCGAAATAGGACATAATGTCGTTGGCGGTATAGGAATAATTCTCGTTGTCGGGAACATAAACGACGGAATTCTCCTCGGTATATCTGTTGGGATACTCCTCGAAGGTCGGACGGATAAAGCCGCACTTGCCGTCGAGGCTGTTCATCAGAGATTTTATCAGCTCAGCGGCGCCGTTTCCAACTACGATATTCTCGGGATGGAGAGCGAAGTTTTTAGCGGCAAGAAGAGAATTGACCTTCATTCCGGAGGGATACTGGGTCAGAAGCTTCTCAAAGCTCGCCTTGATCTCATCGATGAGCTTCTGCGGCGGGAAGTAGGGATTTACGAGATAGCAGAAATCGAGAACCTGCGGATATCTCCAATAGCCGCCGTATCTCTGCTGCATCAGAGCAAGCTTTTCCTCAACAGAGGGCGCGAACATCGAGGTCGCGATGTCAAGATCCTGCACGTCGTCGATCTCGTACCAGAGCTGGCCGGAGAGGCGCTTGGCCTTGATCTCGGGATCGTCAAGCATTGTGATAACCCTGAGCACCTGCTCGTAGTATTCGTTGTTTCCGAGAGCCTTTGAATAGGCGTCGAGGAAGGGAACGTAGTGAGTCTCGGAGAAATGACGGCTGAATTTATAGATGTTTACGGTCTTATAATACTCGTTGATCTCGTTGAATTTGAAGTTCTTTCCGGGTACAAAGGCCTCGATATCGTCCTCGGGGCTGAGCTTAACGCAGGTTCCGTCCATCCAGCTCTCATACTTGTCGACGAGAGCGAGGGTTTCTCTGGGATCGTCGAGGAGCTCAGAGATCACACTGTCCTCAAAGATGATGTCGGACTCAAAGAGGAGGGTGTCGTCCTCCTTAAGATACTCCTTAGCAAGAGCAAGAGAGTAAATATTATTGGTTTTATCGTATATCGGGTTATTTACATATGTGATGGGAGTTTTTATGTCGAGCGTAGCGATATAGTCGATGAGCTTCTGACCCTCGTAGCCGACAACGATCACGATCCTGGAGAGATAACGCTCGTCGAGCTGGTGAAGCATTCTGTCGATAAGGGTAACCCCGTTGACCTTTACCATGCATTTTGTATTGTCCTTTGTTAAATCCTTAAGCCTCTTGCCCATTCCGGCGGCTAAAATCACTGCTTGCATAATAACATCCTTTCCATAAAATACCTTTGGTTTGTTTCTATATACTATATACACGGTAATTCTACTACAATTAACATTCTGTGTCAACGTGAATAATGACAGCGGTTATTTAAAAAAACACGATATTTTTGTATTAAAAAACAACGTTTTCAGCCAAATATTGAAACAAAACCCAAAAATCTGCAGATCGACGTATTTCCTGCCAAACGAAAAATCCCCGGAAAGGTCATAACCCTTCCGGAGATCGATTTTATTATCGTATCAAACCAGCTTCTTGCCGCAGTTCGTGCAGAAATGAGCGTCGGGAGCCAAAGGATAGCCGCAATCCGGACAGTTGTTCTGGAGCCTTGCGCCGCACTTCTTACAGAATTTGAAGCCCGCGTTGTTCTGAGTTTTGCAGGACGGACATACGATCATTCCCTCCTTGACCTTCGCGCCCGCTCCGTTTATAGCGATCTGACGTCCGCCGAGCATAATGATCTTCTCGATTTCAGCAAAGATTTCGGCGGGAAGCTTCTTTTGACGAACAGCGCCGAGTCCGGCCGTTATCGCAAGCGGCCATGCAACGAACCAGCCTATCGCGCCTGCTCCGAGCTTATCTGACCACTGACCCTCGCCTATCGTAACGTTTAGCACATCGCTTACCTGCATAAACTGAACGGTAATGGCGAGACGTGTTCCCGAAATCGTTTTCCAGCCGTCCTTAGGCTGACTGGCCTGCAGGACGAAGCCGTCGGTAGTAGCGCTGGACTGAGTTTCCATGTACTTTTCGCCGCGAAGATAGGCCTCGACGGAGCCGACAATTTCCTCGAGCTCAAGGCCGGGCATCATTCGGAAAGATTTTGATTGATTTGCCATAGCATATTCTCCCTCTCATAATATACGTTTCCGTGTTGTGAGTATTATTAACACAATTGTATTATAACTCATTATTATTTTGGTGTAAATACCTATAATTGAATTTTTCGACATTTTCCCCCTGTTTTGAAATAAGCGCCGGCGAGCTCGGTTTTCCGCTCTCCGGCGCCGAAAAATATGCAATTTTTTCTATATATATTTTTTCGAATAGTACATACAATACTACTGCGGCGTAAAATTGCGATGGCAAAGCGCCGCTTGAGATAGATTTTTAAGATTAGATAAGGAGAAACAACAATGTCCAGCTATAACAACAACCAGCTCAACATTCCCGAGGCCAGAGAGGCTATGGATCGCTTCAAGATGGAGTGCGCAAGCGAGGTAGGCGTTAACCTCAAGCAGGGCTACAACGGCGATCTTACAAGCCGTCAGGCAGGTTCCGTCGGCGGTCAGATGGTTAAAAAGATGATTGAGTCTTATGAAAAGGGCTTAAAGTAAGCTTGAGCTAATAATCGGCTTATAACCGGCGAAAAGCGGTTACGGCGCGTTTGCGCTGTAACCGCTTTTTGAATTGTGTTTTTGTGCTGTTATTCTTCAAAAGAATTTTTCTTTGAGTGCCGCGGGAAAGTTGTTTTTCTCACAGCAGAGCATAATTACATAGTCGCCGAGCATATATTTTTTAAAGAAATAGGTGGTTCCGCCGTATTCTACGCTGTCGCGTTTCAAGACGTCGATCCCGGACGGAGCAAAATGGAATCCCTCGCCTATCGTAACGTTTAGCACATCGCTTACCTGCATAAACTGAACGGTAATGGCGAGACGTGTTCCCGAAAT
>CACYDK010000221.1 GCA_902773155.1 uncultured Ruminococcus sp. | reverse complement strand
GTTAATGCTTTCGATAATGCCGATTTCGCCGTTAAAAATTCCCTCTCCGGTTTCGCCGTCCTTTTTGACCCACTGTAAATCATAGTTGTTTCGGGTCTGCATTACCTTGTCTCCCTCGCGGAAAACGGTTTTGCCGACTGTTATCTCGTTTTTATCCTTATCCTTAGGGTTAACGATCTGCTGTAAATCAGCGTTAAGCTCGGTAACTCCCAGCTCGCCCTTCCTTCCGGGCGAGAGAATCTGTATCTGCTTGTATATGTCGTAGCCGTAGGCTTTTTTCAGTCTTGTAGAGCATAGCTCGATTATCGTGCGCCTTATTGTTTCCTTGTTTTCGCTGTGGAGAAAGAAAAAATCCCTGTCGCGGACAGTAAGCTCGGGAAGCTCGCCGCGTACGATTTTGTGCGCGTTTGTCACGATGAGGCTCTCCATCGACTGGCGAAAGATCTCTGTGAGCTGTACGAGCGGGATCCTGCCCGAGGTGATCAGATCGTCGAGTATGTTTCCGGCGCCGACAGAGGGAAGCTGATTGCTGTCTCCAACCAGAATAAGCCTGCAGCCCATAGGCACTGCTCTCATAACGCTTTCAAAAAGCAGAGAATCGACCATACTCACCTCGTCGATTATGAGAGCGTCGCATTTCAGCATATTCTTTTCGTTTTTCTTGAATTCAGGCTTGTCCTCGCGCGTCCATTCAACCTCGAGAAGGCGGTGTATCGTCTTAGCCTCCTCGCCCGTGACCTCGCTCATCCGCTGGGCGGCGCGTCCGGTAGGGGCGCAGAGAAGTACCGTCTGTCCTTTGTTTTTGAGTATTTGAATGATAGCGTTCAGAGTCGTGGTTTTTCCTGTTCCGGGGCCTCCCGTTAGCACAAGCAGTCCCTTGCTTAGAGCCTGAGTTATGGCCTCCTTCTGCATTTTTGCGTAGGAAATCCCCGAGCGCTCTTCTATGGATTTTATATTTTCTTCTATGTCCGGAAATCTCACGGCCGGGAAGCGGAGCATCATCATAAGCCTTGCGGCTATGTAGCGCTCGCTGTCGTACATGGTTTTTTCAAAGATAAAGCTGTGACCGTCGGCCGAATAGCTCACCAGCGACTCGTCCGCGAGCATCTCTTCGAGCGCGGAGGAGGTGAGATTAGAGGTAACCTTTAAAAAAGCCGCCGCTGTGTCTACCAGCCTTTCCCTCGGCAGACAGGTATGCCCGTTTGTGCGGTTGTGCTTCAGCACGTAAGCGAGCCCCGCGCGAAGCCTGATTATTTCGTCGGGAACCCGTCCCTGCTTCATAGCTATCGCGTCGGCCTTCTCAAAGCTGATCCCGAAGTCGCCGTCCGATAGGGAATAGGGATTATGCTTTATTTCCTCGATCGCCCTTGAGCCGAAAACCTTGTAGATCCTGACTGCGCTCGCGGGAGTGATATTATATTCGCTCAAATACAGCATAAGCTCGCGGATCCCTGTGTTCTGCTTGAGCTGTAGGCTTATGTCCGCGGCCTTACGCTCCGAGATTCCTTTGATCTTCGCGACTCGCTCGGGCTCATCCTCGAGCACCTTTAGGGTGTTTTCACCGAATTCCTTTATCAGCGTGGCGGCTGTCGCGGGGCCGACCCCCTTGATCGAGCCGGAGCTGAGGTAATGAAGGATTCCGGCGATATCGGTGGGCATTGTTTTTTCGTAGGTTTGTACCGATAACTGGGTTCCGTAGCTCGGGTGCGAGGTGTAGCGGCCTATCAGTCTCACGCTTTCGCCTACGCTTACATCCGGCATAATTCCGACCGCGGTCGTCTCATCGTCGTCCTCGAGCTCGAGCACCGTGTAGCCGTTGCTCTCGTTTCGGTATATTATTGAGCCCACGGGAGCTGTGATTTCATATAGTTCGTTTTCGTTCATTTTCATCACCATATGCTTATTATACAGTATCAAAGCCAAATTAACAACAATTATCTTTGCTTGCTTGACATTTTATGCGCGCGGTGATATACTAATTTGCGAATCAATCGCAAATTGGAGGGTTTAGCTTGTCCAAATATATGACAAAGCAGAGAGAGGCTCTGCTGGAATTTTTGCGTTCACACATTGACGAGAGTTTTTCCGCCAAGCAGATCGCCGACGCGCTTAAAAGCGAACAGATAAGCGTTTCGGCCGTTTACCGAAACCTGTCCGCGCTCGAGGCCGAGGGAAAGCTCCGCAGGGTCGTCAGCGGCAACGGCCGCGAGGTCAACTATCAGTATTCTGATGACGAGGGCTGCCGTGAATGTCTGCATATGTCGTGCAAAAAATGCGGAAAGACCTTCCATATGAGCGCCGACGGAGCCGCGCTCCTTATCGGCAACGTCGCTATGCGCGAGAATTTCAGGATAGATAAGGTCGAAACCGTGCTTTACGGGGTTTGCGAGAATTGTAACATCGAGGAGAACAAATAATATATGAAAAAACTTATCGCGCTTTTGCTCGCTCTGATTGCCGCGCTCAGCGTTTTGAGCGGCTGTTCGGGCGGAGAAAAAGCTAAAAAAGGTATTTCCGTAGTAACGACGATTTTTCCGATCTACGACTGGGTCAGGAACATAGCCGGAGGCGACAGCTGCGAGGTTGAATTCCTGCTCGATAACGGCTCCGACCTCCACAGCTTTCAGCCCTCGGCCGAGGATATACTCACTATCTCGTCCTGCGACGTGTTTATTTATGTCGGAGGCGAGTCCGACTTGTGGGTAAACGACGCGCTCAAGGAAGCAAAGAATAAGGATATTAAATCTCTCAGCCTTCTGGAAGCCCTCGGCGACAAGGCCAAGGAGGAGGAAACGGTTGAGGGAATGGAGAAGGAAGCCGAAGAAGAAAACGAGCCCGAAGCCGACGAGCACGTTTGGCTTTCGCTGAAAAACGCCGAGCTCTTTACCGAAAAAATCGAAAAGCTCCTCTCGCAGGCCGACCCTCAAAACGAAAGCCTTTATAAAAAGAACGCCGAAAAATATATCTCAAAGCTCGAAAAGCTTGATAATGACTACGAAAAGACTGTAAAAAGTGCTGAACGCGACGCGCTTGTTTTCGGCGACCGCTTTCCGTTTCGATATCTTACCGACGACTACGCTCTAAAATACTACGCGGCGTTTTCCGGCTGCTCCGCCGAGACAGAGGCGAGCTTTGAAACGATAATCTTCCTTGCGAAGAAGGTCGACGAGCTTAAGCTTCCGGCGGTCATCAAGATTGAAACCTCCGACGGAAAAATCGCGCGAACAGTTAAAGAGAATACGAAATCAAAGTCTCAGGATATTCTGACCCTCGATTCTCTGCAAAACGCCTCCGCGGCCGATATAGATGCCGGAAAAACATATCTAGGCGCGATGTCGGATAATTTAAAAGTACTTAAAAAAGCAATTGGAGTAAAATAAATGTCACAGATAAGCTGTCGGGAGCTTTCTCTCGGCTATGAAGGAATCGAAATACTAAGCGGCCTGAGCTTTGACGTTAACAGCGGCGATTATCTCTGCATCGTCGGCGAAAACGGCTCGGGAAAAACTACGCTGATGAAAACCCTTTTGGGACTTCACTCGCCTATGAGCGGAAGCGTAAGGTTTTCCGACGGCCTTAAGCGCAACGAAATCGGATATCTTCCCCAGCAGACCCTTGTTCAGAGGGATTTTCCGGCTTCGGTCAGGGAGGTAGTAATCTCCGGCTGTCAGGGAAGGATCGGCCTCAGACCGTTCTACGGAAAAAAAGAGAAGGAGGCCGCCCGCGAAAGTATGAAGCGGATGGATATCCTTGATTTGGCTTCGCGCTGTTACCGCGAGCTTTCCGGCGGTCAGCAACAGCGGGTTTTACTCGCAAGGGCGCTGTGCGCTACGAGCAAGGTGCTTTTGCTCGACGAGCCGGTTTCGGGACTCGACCCAAGGGTCACGTCCGAGATGTACAGCCTGATCGAGGAGTTGAACCGCGACGATAAAATCACGATAATAATGATATCTCACGACGTTGAAGCCGCCGTGAGATATTCCACTCATATTCTCCACATAGGCGACTCCATCTTCTTCGGCACAAAGGACGAATATCTCAAAAGCGACGCCGGACGGGCGTTTACCGCGATAAAGGAGGACTGATTATGGAAATAATAAGTAAGCTCTCCCTTTATTTTGAACATCCCTTCGTCTGGTACGCGCTCATTGTAGGTGTTTTGATCGCGTTCTGCTCCGCGCTGCTCGGCGTGACCCTGGTGCTCAAGCGGTTTTCGTTTATTGGCGACGGCCTTTCGCACGTTGCGTTCGGAGCAATGGCTATCGCCTCGGTGCTCAAGCTGACAAACAATATGCCGTTGGTGCTGGCTATCACCACCCTGTGCGCGATCCTCCTGCTCAGAACCGGCAGCAACTCGCGCATAAAGGGCGACGCCGCGGTCGCGATGATTTCAGTCGGCGCGCTTGCGGTCGGATATCTTCTGATGAACGTTTTCAGAACCTCAGCAAATATCACCGGCGACGTCTGCTCCACGCTCTTCGGCTCTACCTCTATCCTGACTCTGACTCAGGGCGAGGTATGGCTGTGCGTCGCGCTTTCGATCGTTGTCGCGGTGGTGTTTATAATATTCTACAACAAGATTTTCGCCGTGACCTTCGACGAGAGCTTTGCCAAAACCGCCGGAACCCGGGTCGAGCTTTACAACCTTCTTATAGCCGTTACGATAGCGGTAGTCATTGTGCTCGCGATGAATCTTGTCGGCTCGCTTCTAATTTCTGCCCTCGTGATTTTCCCTGCGCTTTCGGCAATGCGCCTGTTCAGAAGCTTCCGCTCGGTCACGGTATGCGCCGCGATATTCTCGGTGGTTTGCGCTCTGCTGGGAATGCTGATCTCCATCCTCTGCGAAACACCCGTCGGCGCCACGATCGTAGTTGTCGATATCATCGCCTTCGCTGTATTTAGTCT
>CACYDK010000220.1 GCA_902773155.1 uncultured Ruminococcus sp. | reverse complement strand
TGAACTTTTTGCTCGCGGCGAACGTGAAGGATGGGATATGTGGGGAGATCAGGCAAATGCTGATTATGAACCAACTTGGAACACATATAAAAATCACACAATAGCAAAAATCGTGTAGATGAATAGTTGTATTTTCAAGGCTTTCGTTTTCGGAAGCCTTGTTTCTTTATGTTGATATAATTTGTGTATTATGATACAATTAACATATGATTTGGAGGTGTGATAATGAGCATACGATGAATTCAATAAAACTCAAAAAATCATTTCCGATTTTGACAGAGAGATAAAAAGATTGGAAAACAGCTCAGGAGAGTAAATTGGAAAATGAAGAAATATTTATTACCTGCTGTAATGCTGCTTGTTTTTGAGACGGTCGCGGTTACTTTGTGGCTGACTCTGAACAACATATTCTATTTGTTTAATTTCAGTTACATAGGCGCGTCGATCGCGCTCGGTATATTTTTGTATATCAAAAAGTACAGGTACGCAAGACGTATCACGCAGCTTTTGGTAGGACTTTATATACTTGTATATTTGGGTATTATCGGCAATGAGAATATGCAGCTCGAAGGCTTTTGGTACTACCTTTTTACCGGAGTGTTCGAGGCGGCTACGATCCATTACGCCGTAGCAAAGATATTCGGCCCGCTGATTTTCGGCAGGGGCTGGTGCGGATACGCCTGCTGGACGGCGATGGTGCTCGATTTTCTGCCGTATAAAACTCCGCGTCATCCGCGTAAGAAGCTCGGGTGGATACGATATGTCACCTTTGCCTTATCGTTTGTATTCGTCGCCGCTTTGTTCTTGGCTCATGTCGGCAATATGGAGCGTATTATGTTTTGGGCGTTTATAATAGGCAACGTACTGTACTATGCTGTAGGGATCGTTTTAGCCTTCGTATTCAAAGACAACCGCGCGTTTTGCAAGTATATATGTCCCGTTACCGTTTTCCTTAAGCCGATGAGTTACTTTGCGCTATTCAGGATCAAGTGCGACAAAAGCAAGTGTATATCCTGCGGTAAGTGTAAAAAAGTCTGCCCGATGGATGTGGATATGACCGACAATTCGAGAAAACGCAAGAACGGTACCGAGTGTATCCTTTGCTTTGAGTGCGCAAAGGCGTGCCCGAAAAAAGCTCTGTAACCTGCGCAAAAACCGCCGCCGAAGCGCTTCGACGGCGGCGTTTTTATTCACTTATTTTTCTCGCGAAGGGTGGGTAGGTCTCCTTGTCGAGGAGGACAGTCTTGCGCGTAAGCTCTTTTCCGGGGTCGTATTTTTCTCCGAGAGCGGCTACATCCTCCGCTGAGGCTATAAGCTTTGCTCGTCTAAGATAGTTTTCGAGAGAATCGGCGAGGGCTTCGCGCTCTGTAAGAAAGCTCTCGACATCCGCGCCCGAGAAGCCGTTCCCAAGCGGCCGGAAAAACGCTTCAAGAAGAGCGAGAAGCTCGGATCGGTAGGCTTTTTCGCAGTCGTCGCTGTGGCCGCCAAAGTCGATAAGCTCGAACTCCACGGCTTTTTTCAGCCTAAAATAATCGGCCATATGCGAGCTCAATCCGCTGAAGCCGATCGCCCTCAAGTCGGAATTTTTGTACTCAACAAAGCTGTATTTCAAGCCTTCGTAATCAAATATTTCAGATTCCTCGGCGGCGCTCCATGAGCCGAGCTCGTCGAGATCATCAAGAAACACATCCGCGTTTCCGTCAAACTGCATTTTGGTTATAAAGGCCGCGTCGCAGTACGGGAGGAGCTGATGGTAAACCGCAGCTCCGCCGATTACCATAACGTCGTCGGACGAAAAGTCGGCGATAAGCTCCAAAAGCTCGTCTATGCTCCGGCAGACTATAACCCCGGGGATCCTGAGCTCTTTTGCTCTCGAGATCACAATATTGAGCCGTCCCGGGAGCGGCTTCCCGTTTGGAAAGGACTCCAGCGTCTTACGCCCCATAACCAGTACGCGATCACGGGTCTTTTCGCGGAAAAAACGCATATCATCGGGGATCGATGTCAGCAGCTCTCCGCTTTTGCCGAGTCCCCAGCGCGAGTCGACGGCGGCGATCATCTTCATATTCTCAACCCCTTAAATCGCTACAGGAATCTTTTTGTTGAATTCGTGGCACTTGTAGTCGATCAGCTTAACGTCGTCGACGGTGAAATCATAGAAATTCTTGATATCGGGATTGATCCAGAATTTCGGAGCCTCAAACGGCTCGAGCTTTAGCATATCCTCGACCATCGGGATGTGACGGTCATATATGTGAGCGTCGGCGATCACGTGCATGAAAATGCCCGGCTCAAAGCCCGAGACCTGAGCCAGCATACGCAGAAGCACGGCGTACTGACATACGTTCCAGTTATTGGCGACGAGCATATCCTGGGAGCGCTGGTTTAAAATCATATTGAGCTTATTTCCCGTGACGTTCAGCGTTACGCTGTAGGCGCAGGGATAAAGGTGCATTTCGTTTAAATCGTGGTGGTTGTAAATGTTCGTGATGATGCGTCTTGACTCGGGATGATTCTTCAAATCAAACAGAACCCTGTCAACCTGGTCAAACTCGCCCTCGGCGTATTTGTGCTTTACCGAAAGCTGATAGCCGTAGGCCTTTCCGATCGAGCCCGTTTCATCAGCCCACGAATCCCAGATGTGGCTGTTGAGGTCGGCAACGTTGTTGGACTTTTTCTGCCAAATCCATAGAAGCTCGTCAACGCAGCTCTTAAAAAACGTCTTGCGCAGGGTCATAACCGGGAATTCCTTCTGTAAATCGTAGCGGTTTACAACTCCGAAGGCCTTTTTTGTGTGCGCGGGAGCGCCGTCCGCCCAGTGAGGTCTAACGTTGGCTCCCTCGTCCGAAAAACCGTTTTCCAAAATTTCACGGATATTGGCCTTAAAAATATCATCTGCATAACTCATACAAGCTCACCGCCTAAATAAATATACACACATTATACTTGTAAACACTATGTTTGTCAACTTTACGGCGTGTTCAAATCACATTGAAAGGACTTGACAAGCTATGTGTATTTTATATATAATTTTAGATACGAAACACATATTTTTGTTATATTTTGAAAAATGGAAGTAAAAAATGAAAACCTATATTTCTATGATTACAAGCGAAAAGAAAATATTTATCGGCGATTACGATTCATATACGATCACGAAAGCTGACATCAGCTTTGAATACCTTGTCAGGCTGACAAAAACAGCTCTTCTGCTGTTCGATCGGATTTTGCTTCCGGCGGCGTTTTTCTGGCAGTCGGAGAATATGAGCCGGCTGATACCTCTCGTCGAGGATTGTATCCGCTCCGGGTATATTTTACCTATGATACGTGACCGCGAAACGACGTATAACGTCCACGATTATTTTGAAAGGCGTCTGGAGGAGAGCTCAAAGCAAAAGCATCTTGAAGTTTTTCTGCGTCCGGAGCTTAAATCTGAGCTTGCGGAAAAAACGGACAAGCGAATAGCGCTGGAGCTTAACGACAACACTTACGCTTATGTTGACAAAAAATCCATACGTGAAGTTTACGCCGAAAACTGGAAAAAGGATATCGATTATAATCACGACATATGCAGTATTCATTTTCTCCTTTTGCAGAGCGATATGCCGGATCACAAAATCAACGAAGTAAAATCTGTTTTATCCGCCGAAGCGTATAATCCGTATTTTTCACGAGCCGGAAATATACAGATAATAGAAAAGCTGCTCCCTGATACTCCGCTCAGGCAGAAGATAATAAGCCGAGCCTCTTTCCTGTACTTAAAATCCAACGCCGACGCGTACTCGAGCCGTTTCTTCCTTTCCGACGACAGCTTCAACGGGATGGTATTTGAGGACAATATCCTGTTGCTTCAGAGAACCCTGGAGGTTGTGGGAATCACAAACGATTTGATTGATTTGCTCTCGATGAACGATATTCTTCAAATCAAGAATTCGGACGAATATAGGTTTTTTATTTATAATTACTACGAGCTTATCAACAAGGTCTACACGGCTCAGTCCGACGTGGTGGACAAGGTCATTGATCGCATGAATTCAGCGCTTCGGGGAGAACAGCTCAAATCCGGCGCGTACAAGGCGCTGAATATGATCAGAAATATTTCTTCCAATGTTTTTCTCGGGTTAGTAGCAAACATGTTTTCCGGCAGTCCTGTAGGAGCGCCCGCCTTAATCGGTTTCGGCGCGACAGCCGGCGCTTCATCTATCGCAAAAGTCGGAAGAGTAAATAAATTTTTCAGTTCCACTCCGTTCATAGATTTCAAGGAGCATATACAGGACAATTATAAAAAAATGATTGACAGGAAACTGGGAGACTTTGGATGAAAAAGCTTTATAAAACCCTGCTTCCCTACGAGAAAGAAGGCGTGGATTTCGGCCTTTTTTGCGAGCGTCTGAAGTCAAACCGGATCGTAGTCTTAAAAGGAAGAAGCCGCTCTGTCTGCGTTGGCGAGGGACTGTCGGTAAAGGTAAACTCCTCAATAGGACTCAACAGCGAGAGCGCTTATGACGGGGAGATCAATAAAATCAAGACCATAAAGACAACCGCCATAAAGCCGGATATTATGATGGACTTGAGCACAATTTCCGTTAAAAATCCTCTGTATAAGTCTATTATCACAGAGCTTGGATGTCCGGTCGGAACGATCCCGTACTATAGCTGCTTTTCCGAAAAGACCGGGCTTGACAAAACCGAACTGCTCTGCACGATCGAGGAACAGCTCAGCGGCGGTCTGGCGTTTATGACGCTGCATTTCACCGCGGATTCCGGACTTTTTCGGATTGCGCAGTCCCGGAGCGTACCGGTAATAAGCCGGGGCGGAAGCGTGCTGCTGCGTGATATGCGCATAAACCGGCGTGAAAAAAACATTCTGTATGAGCTCAGGGACGATATCGTCCGGCTGTGCAAAAAATACGGAGCGGCAATAAGCGTCGGTACAGTTTTTCGTCCATCAACTCAGCGCGACGCTCTGGACGAGGTTCATATTATGGAATTGAATGCTCAGAGACAAATCGCGAAGGACTTGATTAACGACGGCGTAAGCGTAATTCAGGAGGGCGTCGGACACATTCCCATGCATAGGATCGCCGAATATGTAAAGGAGCTCAGGAGGGATATATATGTCCCGTTTATGCCGCTGGGGCCTATTGTTTCGGACAGAACGCGGGGCTTTGACCATATTTGCAGTTCCGTAGGAGCCGGATATATGGCTTTTTTGGGCGGAGCGGATATAATCAATGCCGTGACCCGTGAGGAACACACCGGAGGGATTCCGTCCATAGCCTCCATAGCTGAGGCGATAGAAGCTGCAAAAACTACCTCCGCGATAATTGACGACACCCGGTTCTATTCGTATTTCGCCCGTGAGGCCGGACGTAATACGTGCAACTGCATGGGGGAGGATGACCGGACAGGCTGCTCCAGATGCGGAAGGGAATGCCCGTATATCGATAATATTTTTGTAAAAAATTTGTAAATAATTTCAGATTTCATATAGACTTTTGGTGAATATACTGATATAATTACAGTGTACAAATATGAAAGGGGAGTTTTCCTATGGTTGAATACAAAGTTGGTATAGATTTAGGCGGTACAAATATAGTCGCCGGCGTAGTTAGAGTCGACTCCAAAAAGCAGGAGTACGAGATCGTCGCCCGCGCAGAATGCAAAACCGCTATTCCCCGTCCCGAGGCTGATGTTTGCGATTCGATGGCCGACGTTGTAAAAAAGGCCGTCCGCAAGGCTAAGCTCACTATGGACGACATCGCTTATGTCGGAATCGGAGTTCCCGGCGCGGTCAATCCCGAGACAAGGATCGTCGAGACCTCGCCTAACCTCTTCTTCACTAACTGGGAAGTAAGCAGGATGATGGAGGAGAGACTCAACAAATATGTCAAAATCGAGAACGACGCCAACGCGGCGGCTCTCGGCGAGTTCCTCGCCGGCTCCGCTAAGGGCTGCAAAAACGCCGTTGCCATTACCCTCGGAACCGGAGTAGGCGGCGGAATCATCATCGACGGAAAAATTTACAGCGGCTCAAACTTCGCCGGCGCCGAGCTGGGACATATGGTCATAGTAAAGGACGGCAAAAAGTGCGGCTGCGGACGCAAGGGCTGCTGGGAGGCTTATGCCTCGGCTACCGCGCTCATCAATATGACCAAGGACGCTATCAGAAGCGAAAAAGCCGAGTTCTCTTATATGCTCAACGCCGTTGACGGCGACATCGAGCAGGTTAACGGAAAAACGCCCTTCGACGCGATGAAGGACGGCGACGCCACCGGCAAGGAGGTCGTGGAGAATTACATCAGCTACCTCGCCTGCGGTATCGTCAATGTTATCAACATATTCCAGCCCGACGTTCTCTGCATCGGCGGCGGAGTCAGCAGACAGGGCGAGACCCTCCTCGCGCCGGTCAGAGCAATAGTTGAGCAGGAGCGCATCACAAAGCACAACGACAAGCAGACCCAGGTTTGCGCCGCGACTCTCGGCAACGACGCCGGTATAATCGGAGCAGCCTGCCTTTAAGCGTTTCGAATAGTTACGGGCGCTATGTTTCGGGCTTGATGAATAATTGAGGAAAATTTTTCTAAATAAGGCCGGGAAGAAAGGGATACAACCTTTCTTCCCGGCCGGTTTTCATTTAGCAGTATACTGTTAGAGATGATAAATAAATCTATTTGTTAACGTCGACGAATTTTATTCCGTATTCATTGGCGTAGGTCTCGGCGACGGAGCCCTTTGAGCCCTTTATAACGAAATCCTTTATTTTTGTATAGCCGCCGTCGAGTCCGAAATGCTCCTCAAAGCCGAGCGCGTGATCTGTAATGACCTTTACCGTGTCCGGAATCGTGATCTCCTTTAATCCGGAGTTGATAAAGTCGTTATAGATGTAAGTTACGTCGCTTGTAAAATTGACCTTTCTCAATTTCCTGCATTCCGTAAAGCGGTAGTTTCCGCAGTCAAACGGCAGATAAGTGACCTCGGTAAAGTCGTTTCCGGAGAAGGCCTCCTCGTCGATTTCGGGGCGGGCGCCCTTCTCAAATTCCAGCTTTTTGATTTTGCTGTAGGAAAAGGCGCAATAGCCTATTTTTTTGACATTTTTCGGGATTTTTACACTGTTTATCCGGCAGTCTCTAAAGGCGCTCCCTTCGATTACCTCCAGACTCTTCGGCAGATTAATCTTCTTAAGCTTTGCGGCGCCGTAAAACGCGTCGTATGGGATCTTCTTGATTTTATCGGTCAGCGTGACCTTTTCGATATACTGGTTGCCCCTGAAAACTCCTCCGTCAAGCTTTTTCAGGCTTTTTGGGGCGGTGAAGCTTTTGTTTTTCCTGTTGAGCGAATAATAGATGAGGCGCGTTTTCTTTTTGTTATAGAGCACGTTGCCCTCGCTGACGAAATACTTGTTGCGCTTGTCGACAGTCAGCTTAGAGAGCTTTTTGTTCCACGAGAAAACCTCGTAGCCTATGCTGCTGACGCCCTTGCCGATTTTTACGGTCGTAAGGCTTTTGCACTCCGAAAAAGCGCCTGTACCGATATGCTCGATGTTATCGGGGATGGTTACGCTCTTGATCGCCGTAAGGTCGAAGGCTCCCTTGGGAATTCTTTTCAGGCCTTTTCCGAATTTTACGCTCTTGATCTTAAAGCTTTCCTCAAACGCGCCGCCGCCTATTTCCTTAAGGCTGTCGGGAAAGTTGAGCTTCGTTATTTTTGTACGGTGAAGAGCGAAGGATTCGATGACCTCGAGACCCTCGGGCAGATTGATTTGTTTAAGCTCGCGGCAGTCGGAAAAAGCGTGGTCGCAGAACCTCTTTACGGTTTTGGGCACGGTGACCTTGACCACATCCGCAGAGCGAAAAGCCTTTTTGCCGATACTGACTACCGGCTTGCCGCCGAAGGTATCGGGTATCACAAGCTCCTCTTTTGAGCCGTTGTATTGGACGACCTCCGCGCCGTCCTCTACAAGCTTGTAAACATAATCCCCGTCCGTAACGTTCTCGTCGAGCGCCGACGCAGAGTACGCTCCCGCGCTGAGCAGAACCGCGCAGGCTGTTAACAATGCCATTAGTTTTTTCATTTGAATCTCTCCTTTTCCAATACTCCGCCGGGCGGAGTTTATTCTTTCATTAAAGTAGTGTAAAAAAAACCGAAAAAAGTTTCAATTTTTCGGGAGAAATCTGTTTTTCAGCGATATGTATAAAAGAGGCCTGAGTTATTTGGTTATTTTACCGAGTCGCTATGCGCGCTGTTTGTGTTATAATGGTTTATAGACAAAGCGAAAAAGGAGGAGTTGTGTGAAGCTTATTAAACTTGTGATAAAACACGTTATGGATTTTCTCGAGCATAACAGGCGCGCCAACATCTCGGCGCTTTCGGGACAGTCGGCCTTCTTTATCCTGCTTTCCGCGGTACCCTTTTTAATGTTCATTTTCGCGATCGCGGCTTTGTTCTTCGGCGAGCCAAAGCTTTCGGAGATTCCCTACGGAAACGTGTTGTCGCCGTCCGGTGCGGAATTTATTTCAAAAATCGTTATCGACGCGTACAAACGCTCGAACGAAATCGCCGTATATACGGTGATTTTCGCCCTGTGGTCGGCCGGAAAGGGAATGTACGCCGTTTCCGACGGAATTTTGAGGATATACCGGCTCGACAACAATAAGCCGTGGCTCGTAAAGCGCATTTTCGCGATGGGATATATCATCGTGAGTCTGCTTTTGGTGTTAGTGAGCACGGCGTTTATGGCTGTCGACTCATTTTTGACCGAGATCCTCGGCGGTCTCGTCAGCGAGATACCCTTCGCTCTTGAGGTCGTTATCGGTATGAGATATATCATAATCGCGGCATTGATGATAATAATGCTCACCTTGGCCTTGAAGCTCCTGCTTCGCAGGCGCGTTCCCGACCCGCGCTACGCAAAAATCAAGGCGCTTTTGCCGGGAGCGGCGTTCACGGCGATAGGCTGGACTCTTTTGAGCTTCGGCGTCAGCATTTACAACCGATACTTTACTTCAAGCTCGATCTACGGCAGTCTCGGAGCGGTCGTGGTCATTATGATGTGGGTGTATTTCGCGGTTTATATACTTCTGTGCGGAGTGCAGATCAACTACATCTATAGGGATTTTTTCATATCGCTCTTTACCCGAAAAAAGAAGAAAAAACAGCGTTAAGGCAACGCCGCATAACCCGGTATTATCATCGATACCGCCGTACCGTTTTCGGTCACGGCGGTTTTGTGTTGTTCGATAACAACCACATAAAGCGGAGAAATGTGTATAAATGTCACTTAATTTGCGTTGATTTTAAGCCGAAAATTGTCTATAATTGTCTCATATGTTGTAAACAGAGGCGGTTAAGTTGATAGTATTACTCATTATTCTGTTCGTCGTGCTCGGAATCATCGGGCTTTTGGCGGCTTTGTTTTTGTTTGACGCGGTTTGCAGTCTTTTTGCCGACCGAAACAAGACGTACGACCACGAGAGCAGGTTTTTCCGGTTTCTTCTCACATATTCGACGGCGATCGCGTCCGTGCTGCTTCGTGTAAGGCTGAGGACGAGCGGAAAGGACAAGCTCCCGCAGGGCAGATTCCTGCTTGTGAGCAACCACCGCTCAAATTTCGATCCGATCTTTACCTGGCTTGTGCTCGGAAAGTATCACATCGCCTTTATCTCGAAGCCCGAGAATTTCAAGGTGCCGATATTCGGACGAATAATCCGCCGCTGTTGTTTTATGGCTATCGACCGCGATAATCCCCGCGAGGCGCTGAAAACCGTCAATCAGGCGGCAAAGCTGATGAAAAACGACGAGGTTTCGGTCGGGGTTTATCCCGAAGGAACCCGAAACCACGGCGAGGGGCTTCTGCCGTTTCACAACGCGGTGTTCAAGGCGGCTAAAAAGGCCGCGGTGCCTGTCGTTATTATGACCGTAAAGGGAGCCGACACGATCCATAAAAACTATCCGCTCAGAAGCTCTGTGGTAGAGCTTGATATTCTTGATGTAATAAGCTCCGACAGGGTACAGGAGATGAGCACCGCCGAGATCGGCGAATACGCGGCGGGTATTATGCTGGAAAACTTGAGGTGAAGGACATGAAAGCTTACATTTTATTCAATTCAAAATCCGATAACGGAAAAGGGGAGGAGCACGCAAAAAAGGCCGCAGAGTTTTTTAAGGACGAGGCAGATTACCGCGATATCACAAAGCTCTCGGATTATTCAGGCTTCTTCGGCTCGCTAAAGGACGGCGACAAAGTTGTGATCTGCGGCGGCGACGGAACTCTGACCCGTTTTGTCAACGATATTTACGACCTTAAGGTTGAGCGGGATATCTATTATTATCCTTCCGGAACAGGCAACGATTTTTACCACGACGTAGCCGGCGAGGGCGAGGCTAAACCCGTTAAGATCAACGAGTACATAAAGAATCTGCCAACTGTAACCGTAAAGGGCAAAACCTGCCGCTTTATCAATGGCGTCGGCTACGGAATCGACGGCTATTGCTGTGAGGTCGGCGATATAATGAGGGAGAAGGATCCCGGAAAGCCGATAAACTATACCTCGATAGCGATTAAAGGCCTTTTGTTCCACTATAAGCCCGCGAACGCTACGGTCACTGTAGACGGCAAGAAATATACTTTCAAAAAAGCTTGGCTCGTTCCTACGATGAACGGCCGCCGCTACGGCGGAGGAATGATCCCGACGCCCGACCAAAAGAGAATCGCCGACGACAAGAAGCTCTCGGTAATGGTTATGAACGGAGCCGGAAAGCTCAGAACGCTTATAGCTTTTCCGTCGATTTTCGAGGGAAAGCACATCGAAAAGAAGATGACGACCGTACTTGAGGGAAAGAGTATTACGGTTGAGTTCGACCGCCCGACCGCTCTCCAGATCGACGGCGAAACCGTTACAGGCGTAGAAAAATACGAGGCAAAGGCATAATAATGATCATAAACCGGACGGGCTTTTACATCGGCCCGTCCGATTTTTTCGACAAAATGTGAAGTCTGTGTGAAACTATCTCCGCTTTTGTTGACCTCGAGCCGCATTTATGTTATAGTTATAGAGAATAATGTGTCGAAATATAATAACGGAAGTAATATGAAAAAATATAACACAGAATTGAGTGGTGACTATGACAAAAAAATCAAACCGAATCCTATCGCTGTTCCTTGTTTTTGCGCTCGCGTTGACCCTGTTTTCGGGGCTTGCGGTCGTAAAGAGCGAGGCGGCGTCCTTCCCGACGGGACATCCGAACACCTACAAGAATACAGGAGTAGGCGCAAATGATATCATAGGCG
>CACYDK010000219.1 GCA_902773155.1 uncultured Ruminococcus sp. | reverse complement strand
CCGATCGTATACTCGGAGCAGGCGATATCGTTATCAATTGTGCCGGGAACGCCTATACAATTCACTCCCGCGTTTGTTAAAGCACGAGCTCCTGCGAAGGAACCGTCGCCGCCGATTACAACAACTCCAGTAATACCGAGCTCGTTACAATGCTTAGCCGCCTTTTTTTGACCCTCAAGAGTCCTGAATTCCTCGCTACGCGCCGTATAGAGCATAGTACCGCCGTTTCCGATAATATCGGATACAGAACGAAGGTTTAACTGCTCAACGTCTCCGTTTAATAATCCGTTATATCCGCGATATACGCCGTAAACATCCATTCCCTTTGCAATTCCGGAACGCACTACAGCTCGTACCGCCGAGTTCATACCCGGAGCGTCGCCGCCGCTGGTTAATACTGCAATTTTCTTCTTACTCATAATGAACCTCCATGGATATAACAAATCTGACAATGCCTCCGCCTTTACGGGCGGCGTACATTATCCGTATTCAGCTACGGGATTCAACCCCTCACTGAATTTGCAGTGCCGCGCACTGCTTGCTTTGATAAAAGCAAAGCTTTGAATCTCTAAATATTATAATACAATATGTCTGTAATTACAATAGAAAAATACGATTTTTTCGGTTAAAATGTTTATATAGTAGAGAAAAACTTAGTTTTTGAAATACATATAAACCTGGCATCTAAGCATACCGTTGTACAGCTTGCGGCGCTTGTCAGCTTTTCGTCCGAAAATCCTCTCAAAATCATCGTCGGGCGATATGATTGTATAGCTTTTACCCTTGCTCTTAATAAACCTTTTCCCCATTACGCTATAAAGCTTTTCGGCTTCCTTTATATCAAGCAGTCTTTCGCCGTATGGAGGATTTGTGATTATCGTTTCAAAATCATTATCGAATTCAAAATCTCGTATATCACGCTTGATAAAACTAAGTCTGTTTGAGACGCCGGCTTTTTCAGCGTTGCTCTCGGCAATTTTCAGGGTCTTTTCATCTATGTCGTAACCGATTCCTTCAAAGGAACAGTCGGTATTTATAAGCGAACCGGCTCTTTCTCTCTCTTCTGTCCATATTTTTTTTGGTATCTGAGCCCAGTTCTCCGCTGAAAACGACCTATTCAAACCCGGAGCGATTTTCATAGCCTTCATAGCGGCTTCTATTAATATGGTTCCGCTGCCGCACATCGGATCAACAACAAAATGATTTGGGCGAACTCTCGACAGCTCTACCATAGCCGCGGCAAGAGTTTCCTTAATCGGAGCATCATTTGACTCGGCGCGATATCCGCGCTTATGCAAACCTGCTCCGCTGGTGTCAAGCATAATACTCACTCGGTCGTTCATTATTAGGAACTGGATCTGGTGGATCGGTCCGCTCTCCTCAAGCCAGCTAACCCCGTATTTTGAAGAGAGCCTGTCAGCTACGCTCTTTTTTATTATTTTCTGGCAATCAGATACCGAATAAAGCTTTGAGTTAAGGCTTCTTCCCTTTACCGGGAACGCGTCGGTTTTTGAAATATAATTCTCCCAAGGAATTATTTTTACACCCTCAAACAACTCGTCAAAGGTAAAAGCGGTAAACTCAGAAAGAAGAATCTGAATCCTCTCGCTGTAGCGTGAAATCAAATTAGCTTTGGCCAGAGTTGAATAGTCTCCTGAAAAAACAACCCGGCCGTTTTCCGCCCGGGCGGTATCGATACCGTTAAACTTCAAGTCGTTAGCGCATATTCCCTCTAAACCCAACAGACAGGGAGCTGAAAAATCCATAGCGTTGCCTTTCCGCCATAAAAATGGCATTTAATATACTGAAAAGAGCGCCGAAAATCGGCGCCCTGTCGTTTATTTTCTGGAACCGCCGCGACGGCTGTATCCTCTGGATTCACCGCTCGAGCGTTTAAGGTCTGAAATCTTATCCTCGCTTGTCTGTTTAAATTTAGACATCATATCCTCAAAAGAGGTCGGACCGACTCCCTGAGAGCTCTGCCACTCATATGAACCGGGCGAAGTAACCGGCGGAGCAGGCTTGTAAGGCTTCCTGACCTTGGGCTTAGGCTTTTCAGGCTTCTCGTTTTTTGGCTGAGTCTGCTTTATTGAAAGCGCAATCTTACCCTTTTCCTGAGAAAGTACCTTTACCTTTACCTGATCTCCAACCTTTAGAAAATCATTTATATCGTTTACATAAGAACGAGATACCTCGGAGATATGTATCATTCCCGTGCTTCCGTCAGGCAAGTCTACAAAGGCTCCGAATTTAGTAATACCCGAAACCTTTCCGTCTATGATCGAATCCAGTTCTATTTTCATTATTTACCCCAATCCTAATCTCCGGAAATATTGATAAAAATCCTCTCGCCGTCTTTAACATAGTCGAGATCCTGCCGCGCAATATTTTCAATGTACTCTTTGAGTTCATCACCGGAGTAGTTTTTAATTTCTTTTAAATATTCATTGTTGATTTCTACTATCTGCAACTGTTCGTTGAGGGAGTCGAGCTCCGATTTTTTTGAGCCGATCTCTATACCCTGACTGATAATTGTAAACGAAGCGTAAGCTACGAATACGAAGGCCGCGATATACAGCAGAAATAGCTTTTTATTATGTTTTTTACGCTTGGGGCTTATTTCTTTTATTTCGTTTTGTTCTTTTGATGAAGCTTTTGTGTTCTCGCTGCTCATAAACCTTAACCTTACTTAATAAATTTGCAATCTCTTTTATTACCCTTTGTCCCCTATTTTCTATATTATATAATATTCTCCGTACTTTTTTCAATAGTATTTCCGATAAATTTTTAATTAATTTGATAATCGGATTGTAAAATCTATCTAAAACAGGTCTTGCGGTAAGCACAAAGACAAAAAAACCGCAAAGCTCGCCGATTACAACAAACGAGCGGATTCCTCCTTTGAGGTAAGCGAGACAGAAAAAGAAGGTTGCAAGCGCAAAAAACAAGATATACAAAAAATCCGTTGCAAACCGTAATGCGGTTGAATCAAAGCCGAGCTTATGAAAGAATCTTACAGGCTCATACAGCAGAGCAAGACATAGTCCCAAAACAAGCGATAGCAAAAACGATATAAGGAGCTCATACAGCGTAAACTCCATTACTTGAACAACCTCTGCAGAAAAGTTTTTCCGCCCTTGCTTTCGGTATACTGCAAGGCGCTTATCACGCCCTCTATATCGACTTCGCCCGAATCCAGATCAAGCTTGCTGATATGCAGTCCGGAACCTCTTACAAATAGACTGCCGAGGGTAGTCGTAAGGCTGACCGCCTCCTCGTTAAAGCCCGGTACTTCGGTAACGCCCGTAAGCGATAGTTTTTTTCGGTTTTCAAGTCGTAAATCGTGGGGTTTTGAATAATTGTCCTGCATATCCATCCTCCGTTACAGCATAGACTCCGTAAATCATATGCTGTAACAGAAAGAAATATGCATTTCTGCGGTAAGCTATTCGGCGGATTCGTACATATTTCCCGCGGTTTCCTTAGTAGCGTGCTCGGAAACCTCTGTTACTCTTACCTTTACCTGACGCGCGCCGAGAGAAATCTCGATTATATCCCCGACCTTAACATTGTAGGAAGCTCTCTGCGGCTTGCCGTTGACACTTACCCTCTCTGCGTCGCAGGCTTCGTTTGCTACAGTACGGCGCTTAATTAGCCGGGAAACCTTTAAGTATTTATCTAATCTCATAATAATACCCTCTTTTACTAAAAAGAAAAAGCCGACAAAAGTCGGCTTAGTTCTCCTGTCAATTACTTATTAACAACATCCTTGAAAGCCTTACCGGCCTTGAAAGCGGGAACCTTGGAAGCAGCGATCTCAATCTTGTTTCCTGTTCTCGGATCAACACCCTGACGAGCGTTTCTCTGACGCTGCTCAAAAGTACCAAAGCCTACGATCGAAACCTTATCACCAGCGGCAATAGCATTTACGATTGTATCAATTGTAGCGGATACGGCCTTCTCGGCATCTTTCTTAGAAAGAGCGCTGGCCTCAGCTACAGCAGCAACTAATTCTGTCTTGTTCATAGTTGTTATTCCTCCAAAATATTTATTTAACTTCATCCCATAGGGAATCCAGTTGCGAGAGTGATGCCGTTTTAACGTCGACATTACGTTCATCGGCAAGCTTTTCGAGCGCTTTAAAGCGTTCTGTAAACTTATCGCAGGCGTCGTAAAGAGCCTTTTCGCTGTCTACATTAATGAACCGCGAAGCGTTCACTACAGAAAACAGCAGGTCTCCGAGTTCCTCGGCCTGAGCTTTTTCATCGCCGTTTTTAACGGCCTGTTTAAGTTCTTCGGTTTCCTCAACGATTTTCGAAAGCGGTCCTTCTACGCTGTCCCAGTCGAAGCCGACCTTGGCGGCCTTCTTCTGGATCTTAGCAGCGCGCATCAGTGAAGGAAGAGCCTTTGAAACGCTGTCCATAGCCTCAGACTGCTTCTTCTGCGATTTGGTGGACATCTTAACGTCGTCCCAGCTTCTCAGAGCTTCCTCGCTGTTCTCGGCCTTAACGTCTCCGAAAACGTGGGGATGGCGAACTACAAGCTTTTTGCAGATATCATTTACAACATCGTTGATGTCGAACTCGTTCTCCTCTGCTGACATTTCAGCGTGGAATACTACCTGGAGCAGTAAATCGCCTAGTTCTTCCTTAAGAAGGCTACTGTCCTTATTGTCTATAGCCTCGACTACCTCGTAGGTCTCCTCAATAAGATTCGAGCGGATACTTTCGTGAGTCTGAACCCTATCCCAAGGGCATCCGTCCGGCGCCCTCAGAAACTTCATGATCTCAATCAAATCGTTAAAATCAAAGTTTTGCTTCTCGGTAAAGTTCATCAAACCCCTCCAACAAGCCATTCACTAACAAACATCAAGTATTTTACCCTATAAGATGATATTTTTCAAGTAAAGTTACAATTTTTTCACCTTTTGGCAAGAATTTAAGCTCATTTCGGGTAAATGTCTTTAATAATAACAAAAATGTAATATATACTATTCCGGCTAAAAGCACAGCGATACCCGTGGCCGCAAGACCCGGCAAAAAGCTGTTAAACAGCATATGCGCGAAAAACGCGGTCAGGGCGCACGCCGCCGCGGATATGAGCGGCTTTACCAGCACTGACATAAAATTGGGCATAACGCCGGAATGCTTTACCAACAGGTACATTGAAACCAGAAGAATAAAGCTGTAAGCGACAAGCGAGCCCATCGAGGCTCCCTGAATATTGATCGAGGGAACTCTGACGAAAAGCCAGGTCGTGGCGACTTTGATTCCGATTCCGACCGTGTAGATTTTCAGAGGTAAATCAACCCTGCCGATACCCTGGAGCATACTCGAAAGCGGAGTTCCGATCGCGATTACTATGGCTGTAAAGCCCATGATCTTGAGAACCTCGGCTCCTATAACAGCGAGAACCTCGCTGGAATATACTATATCCATTATCGGATAAGCGAGAGCTACCAAACCTAAGCCTGCCGGAAGCGTAAACAGCATCGTAAGCCTGAGTACCGTTTCGATCGACGTCTTGAGCTCGCCCTTATCGCCCTTAGTCCAGGCGCTTGCGACATTAGGCATAGCTGAGGTACCAAAGGCCTGAGTAACTGCAGTTACAAGCTGCATTAACGGAGTAGCCGCACCGTAGCAGCCCCAAAGAGCGGTATGGAGAGTGCTTTTTTCGGGATTCCTGGCCAGCTGGTCGGACAAATCGACCCCGAAAT
>CACYDK010000218.1 GCA_902773155.1 uncultured Ruminococcus sp. | reverse complement strand
CCGCGGAGCCCTGCTCAACGACCATGATGAAATCTTTTACCTTCTCATAATAACCGTTTTCCAAGCCCCATTCCGCAGGCAAGTAGTCTTCATCTTGCCCCATTATCGGGATCTTACCTCTTTGATTCGCGGCGGTTCGGAAGCCAAAGGCGTAATCGCCTATGGTCTTTACCTTTGAGGAAATTGTCACGGTTTTGAGGTTGATACAGTCGTAAAAGGCGCATTTGCCAATCTCGGTGACGGAATCCGGGAAGGACATGCTCGTCAGTCCGTCGACGCCCACGAAGGCATTATCCGAAACAGCGTTGAAGCCGTCCTCAAATTCTATTATACTGAGATTTTCGCAACCCTCGAACGGAGAATGAGTTACGTCTAAAACAGTTATAGGACCTCCGATAAGTGTGACGCTCTTAGGGAGACTTATCTTACGCAGATTCTTGCAGTTTATGAAAGCTCCTTTATGGATCTCCGTGATCTTATCATGCAGGAAAACCTCCTCGATCTGTGAATTATCGAATCCGTCGCTGATAACAGTTATCGACTCGGGTATAGCGACCGTTTTGACCGCCGAGAATCCGAGGGTTATATCAATCTTTTTCACCGGCAAGCCCTTGATCTCAGATGGGATTCCGACGTCGACAACCGGGCCTTTATGTCTGGTAATGGTGACCGTGTTATCGCTTTCTATTTTATATTCCCACTCATCTATTGCGGTCATCTCGTTATCGCTGGCATACCTTGCGCCCTCTGTACCCGGAGTACAGTAATAGAACATAGGGGTGTGCTCAGATTTTACCGGGAAATTCGCCTCATCGTAACGGTAGCAGAGACAGCGATTGCCCATAGAGGTGACCGTGTGAGGAATGTTTATAGCATTTAATCTTTCGCAGGCGAAAAATGCGTCGTCGCCGATAGACTCGAGCCCGTGCGGCAGCATTACATATTCTAATTTTGCACAGCCTGCAAACGCTCTTTTGCCGATCTTCCGTACACCGTGACGAATAGTGATGGAGTATAACTCCTTGTGGTCGGTGAAAGCACCCTCAGCGATGCTGCTGACCTTTTTTCCGTCAAGCTCGCTCGGAACCTCGGCAGTATGGAGCAGTCCCGTGAAAGTACGGATCTCAACGGTTTCGTCCTCGAGCTCAACGTACGGAAACAGGCCGGAGGTGGCTATACCGTTTTCCTCGGCGTATTTTGAAACGGTTGTTCCGTTTACGCACTTTATAACAAAATGTTCGAATATATTGCCGTCGGTAGTTCTGAAACCGAGCGCGTTGATCCCGATATCATTGACGCTGATCGGGACGGAGATTTCCTCGAGCAGTCCGCAGTCGGCAAAGGCATATTCGCCTATGCTCTCGAGACCCTCGGCGAGCACTACGGTTTTGAGCTTTTTACAGCGCTCGAACGCGTGCGCGCCTATGGATTTGACATTCAGGTGGATAGTGACCTTCGTGATATTCTGTCCCTCGAACGCCTTGTCGGCGATACCGACTACATTATAGGTATGGACGCTGTAACCGTCTCCTTTTTGGCTGACGGCCGTCGGGATCACTACCTCTTCATTTCCTCCGCTGTAGCCTGTGATTACCGCTACATCTTTACCATCTGTCGATTTAAGCTCGAAATCAAAGCCTTTATCCGTCAGAGCCCCCGCCGTAATAGGCGAAACGGCGGCTATGCCGACGAGCAGCAGCAAAGCCAGAACGACGCTTATTGATTTTCTTATTATTTTCATACGATCTCCTCCTCGGAAATAATTATCCAAATTTATCATATCACAAAATCGCACAAAATTCCATATATATTTGAAAAAATTTAGTATGATTGATACGGTTTTTGACTGCGGGGACTTCTGCTTTAAACTTATGCTCAGAGCAGCATACAGCGCCGCTTGTACAAAGAATAAACCGACCCCCGAAAACCAGACCAAAAATCCGGTTTCCGAAGATCGGTGTTTTTCATATCATAATTCAGTTGTGATCACAAGCAGTGCGCTTATGCTGTATAACGTTCCTGCCGAAAAGCTTATAATGCTAACTGCTGTGCACTCGGAAATTTTATCAATATTCGGGGATCGCGGCGCTGACCTTCTGCAGCTCTCTGGCTTCCTTGATCACCTGCGGGAAGATCTTGATAAATTTATCAACTTCCTCCTCGTTGTTGTAAATACCGAAGCTCAGACGAACCATACCCGCGGTGTTCATATCGGTACAGTTTTCAAAGCCCTTTGCCGTTTCGTCCGAAATGCCCATCAGACGCCATACATAGGGATGCGCACAGAACGCGCCCTGTCTTGTGGCAACTCCGCCGAGCTCGGAAAGCTTCTGAGCGATATAGTGGGTATTTATGTCGCTGAAATTGAAGGTAATTACTCCTACCCTGTCGTCGATATTCTTGGTGTCGCCGTAAACGATAGCTTTGTCATATTTCAGAATAGCGTCGATAACCTTGCGGTTGAGAACCTTTTCGTGAGCCTCGATCTTGTCCATGCCTACCGTTGAGAGCACGTCGATAGCCTTGCCTAAGCCCACAACTCCGGGATAGTTCGGCGAGCCCGCCTCGTAAGCCGCGGGAGCCTCCTTGTAAATCTGCCAGTTATCTCCTACGACCTTGATCGTACCGCCGCCGTAGAAGGTGGGCATATTTTTGTTGAGCTCCTTGGTAAGACCTACGACAGCGCCTCCGCCGTAGGGGGAGTACATCTTATGCGCTGAGAATGCGATAAAATCGATATCGTCGGAGCTGTCGTTCAAATCGCCCAGCATGGAGAACTTTCTGTGAGCGACGATCTGAGCGCCGTCGACAACTATCTTGGCTCCGTACTTATGGGCAAGCTTTGCAACCTTGTGAACGTCGTTAACATAGCCTGTAACATTAGACGCGGCTGAAACTGAAACGATCTTTACCTTGTTTTTCTCTAAGAGCTTTTTGATGTCATCATAGATAACGCGACCCTTGCTGTCGACCTCGGCGTAGATAACCTTACATCTTTCACGCCAGCTGAGGTCGTTTGCGTGGTGCTCAATACGCGTGGTGAGCACGATATCGCTCTTTTTGGTAATAAGCGAGGAAGCGAGCTTGTTGAGTCCGTCGGTCGTGCTGTTCGTATAGAAGCAGGTGTAGTACTCGGGATCGGCTGTAAGGAACTCGAGCACCTTGTCCCTTACGCTGTTGTAGACGTCGGTCGAGTGGTTGGACTTGGGCGAATAGCCTCTTCCGATCGAGCCATACATTTTGAGCTCCTCGTCGATAGCGTCCTGAACCGCCTTGAGCGCGGGAGTGGTAGCCGCGTTGTCGAAGTTTATCATCGGAACCTTTGTGCCGTCGGCAAGCTCTATAGGCTCGTTAAGGCCTACAACATAGTCGCGGATAGTGTCCATGGAATATCCGGGAACCTTTTCAATCGCCTTGCCTGAAACATAAACATCAGACTCCACAGAATACTCCGAGCCGTCGGAAAACTTGACGTTAATTTCGAATTTTGCTACACCGTTCTTAATACCGGTAATTATGCCCTTATTGTTGACCTTGGCAATATCCTTGCCCTCTGTCTGCTTTAAGGAAAAGCTGTAATCGCTCTCCTTGAGCTTGGTTTTGTAGGTTTTATTTCCGACAAAAAGCTTTTTGAACGCGGCGTTCATATCATAAGT
>CACYDK010000217.1 GCA_902773155.1 uncultured Ruminococcus sp. | reverse complement strand
GATTTGATTGAAAGCGTATGAAAAAGCGGAAACCTTTATTGACAGATGTAGTAACAGTTTTGAGGAGTATTTAAGCTCCGTTGTCAACAAACTGCGTGATACGGATTCAGAGTACAAAGATATTGAGGAACGTATAGCCAGACTGTACGAAGATTATCCGAGAGTAAAGGCTGTTTTCGATTTGGAACAAGCTGCTGCGCTGTCCGAACTGGATTGTAAGGTTCTTTTAGAAGTCCTCACACTTCGCAACAGGCTTTTCGATAAACAACAGGAAGCTGTATATTTGAGAGGCTGTTACGACAGTATCGGGTATCTCAAAAAAGTGACTATAATTCACCTTTCTCAAATGATGAAATTAATATTTAAAAACATAACTTAATAGTTTATAAATCAGAATTAATGAACTTTTGCGAATTGAATTATCACACACAGCGAGCTCTGAGGATAGGTATTGTGTATTTTGTATAAATACAACGAAAAAAATTTGTGTAATTTATCAGGCGAAAAACAAGACAAAATATGATAAAATATTCTTGTATGGAATAATCACGCTAAAATTTTCCTGTTGGAATCCTTCGGCGCTTGCCGAAAAAAATAAACAAAAAATGAAAGGATGCTTCAAATGAAAAAATTTATGAAAATCACTGCAATTGTTATGGCGCTCGCGCTCCTCGTCTGCGCTTTCGCTTCCTGCGGCGGTCAGGGTAGCGGCGACGCTTCTTCCGCCGACGGCGGTGCGGCTGCGGCCGACGCCGTAAAAGGCGAGACTCAGACATGGGGAAATATCACAGTGCTCGTTCCCGAGGATATGACCCTCAAGGGCGGAAACGTCCTGGATGAAAAAAACCCCGATGTTGTTAACATCTCCAAGAAGGACAACGCAATGAACTACTTCCTCATCACCATCAACGACGACGAGGAAGGCGTTAAGAGCGGAATCGACTCGACACGCGAGGTCAACGACGGCGCTAAGGACGTTACAGTAGATGCAGGCGCTTCCTGGAAGGGCGTGACCTACGAGTATTCCGGAATGGACGTATTCCAGATCTACGCAGATTTCGACGGCCGTTTCGCGGTTGTTCAGAGCTACGGCTTTGCCGCCGATTCCGATGTATCAAAGGCTATCCTCAGCTCGCTTAAGGTTGCCGCAAAGGCCGACTGATTTGCGCGTTTAGAGCCTCAGAACATCCGAAAAAGGCCCTGCGCCTATAGCCTTAATAAATTAAAATGATTAACTAAAGGGACTGTCGCGACAGTCCCTTTTGGTTTTATTGTTATTGCTTTCCGATAAAGCCTCCGCAGTGAGTCTGCATTCATCAATCAGCTTTTTCGTTCCTGCCTTATTCTGGCCGCGATTTTGTTATAGGCTATTCCCTGAACTACCTGACCGATAGGGTAGGAGAACACTCCGCCGCAAACTCCGATGATCCAGGCGTAGCTCCAGGTGACGAAAATACCGAACAGCACGAACAGCATCGTGATAATCATCCAGTATACGATCTGGAATCTGCCGTTGACCTTGTTCAGCTCCTTCATCATATCAAAGCCGTTGCCCTTATGAGGCGCGCTGAGTATAAAGTCCGCAGCGCCGCTTGTTCCGCCGCAGGATCGGAAATCCGCACAGCGCTCCTGAGCGGCCTTGGCGTAAGACTCGTTTGACAGAACAGTCTCCACCGCTTTTTTGATACCCTCGGCCGAATCGTCGGTCAGTACAACTCCGGCGCCTGTCTCTGCAGTCCTTCTTGAGACGGCGCGCTGCTCGCTCGTCTGCGGATAAAGCACCAGAGGCGTAGCCATATACAGACTCTCGCTGACGCTGTTCATACCGCAGTGAGTGATGAACACGTCGGCCTTCGAGAGCACCTCGAGCTGATCGACATAGGGGAAAACCTCTACGTTTTCGGGTAAGCTCCCGAGCTCGCTTTTGTCTATAGCGTTTCCGCAGGAGATGATCACGTCGACGTTTTTATCCTTAAGCGCCCTTATGCACTTGGTGTAAAAATCGGGACGGTCGTTGATGATCGTGCCCATTGAAATGTATACAAGCGGTCTGTTCTTCCTTTTATCGGGGAGTTTATTTGTAAAAACAGAGGGACCCACAAATTCGTAATGATCCGAAAAGCATTCCGCGTAGGGCTGAAAATCCCTCGAGGTATAGACGATCGAATCGGTGTCGTTGCTGCTCTGAACAAGGTCTAATGCGCCCTTGAATTTGTATCCGTAGGCCTTTAGGCTTTTTAGAGCCTTTGAGATTTTCGGAAGCCCGAAAATCATGTCCGCGAGCTCCCTTTTGCTCTGCTTCATATATTTTGACGACATCTGATTAAACGCGAACGTGCTTGTCGAGACGACCATGGGCACCTCGAACTTCCACGCGTTCAGCTTGCCCCAGAAGCAAACGGAGTCGGTGTAAACGACGTCGGGCTTAAAGCTCTGAAACTCGTCCTCAAGAAAATCGTTCATAGCAAGCGTGACTTTGATGTCCTGAACCGTCATCTCCGTTGTGTTTATGCTTTTAAGCGCGGCCTCCTCCTCGCTGCTCAGAGAGGGGAGGTAGGAGTCGCAGGAGACGAACTCGGCTCCCGTCGCCTTGATTTTGTCGGCAAATTCGTTAAACGAGTAAAACCTCACGGCGTGTCCTCTTTTTACAAGCTCCGCCGCTACGGGAAGCATAGGATTAGTATGTCCGTGTGCCGGAATGGAAAACATGGCAATTCTTTTCATAGCATTATTCCTTTCCTTCAAATGTTGTTCCCAACAAAGCCTCGAACGCTTCTTTGGGCGGGATCGCTATTCCGCGTTTTTCGTCGCCGAAAATTATCAGCGTATCTCCCGGCTTTATTCCGAAAAGCTCGCGCGCCTGCTTGGGGATGACGATCTGTCCCTTTTCGCCTACAGTCGCGGTCCATGCGTATTGGCCTTTTTGATTGTTCATTATACTCACTCCCGGATATTTATTCATAAAAGTATGATTTGTATAACAAATTATACCAAGGATAACGAAAAAAGTCAACCCCTTTGATAGTAGTTTTAAAAATCAATCCTCCTTTCATTATATGTAGGAGCTTTGTACAGAGTCTTGTTCAGCGCAGAAACTATAGACCGAGCCTAAATGTGAAATAAATGGTGATTGCGTGTAGCAAATTGAACAATAAAAACAAAAATAAGAGAATACGACGCCTGACGAAACGTCGTATTTGTTGTTTGACATAGCCTATGCACATTATGCCAAAAAAGATCGTGCAATGAGTAAATTCTTTTAGTGAAAAATAAATATTATTATTCCAAAAAAGAATTAAATTTTCTTGCAATAATGGTATCATAATTGCAATTAGTCACAAAGAGATTGTTGCGCGATTTAGGCAGCTCCCGCGACTACACTTTTTAAAGAGGAGGAATAGTTTTGAGGAATAACTCAATGAAAACACGTTCTATCGTAAAGAGACCTGTTGCGATCGTTCTTGCGGTTATGCTGATCCTTTCCATGATCGCCGTAGCCTTTGGCGTTTCGAGCATCAGCGCTAACTCTGCTGAGCTCAGCGGCACAGTTTCAGTTGGTACAAAGGGTCAATCGGACGAGGCCTTCTGGGTAGACGCGACCTATTTTGATTACCTGTCGGATAAGGAGCTTACCGACGGCTGGCTCAATCCGCTTCAGGCAGGTACGGGCTTTAACAGCTCCAAGGATAACTGGTACCCGTTCGACAGCTTTAACCAGACTGTCAAGGGCACCACAGCACAGTATCCGCTTTACTTCGGCAATTTCTGTTTCTCTCCGGGAGCTTATAACATGAGCGACCACAACGGAGATTTCTTTACTCAGGTAGATAAGCTTTCGGATTTCAGCTACATTGCAAACGATTCCAACGCGCTTAAGGACTACCATTATTCGGTAAGAGGACTCGCGAGCGATAC
Organism: uncultured Ruminococcus sp.; assembly: GCA_902773155.1. Classification (GTDB taxonomy): domain Bacteria; phylum Bacillota; class Clostridia; order Oscillospirales; family Acutalibacteraceae; genus Ruminococcoides. Next base: position 702 of record CACYDK010000217.1, on the reverse strand, counting down.
TCTTGGAACAAACGGCAAGATCGCTTATCCCAACGGCAAGACGATGCCTACGTTCGATTCCTCAAAAATCTCAGAAAAAGCACAGATTTTCAAGTCCTTCTTCCCGTTTAGACAGACCAAGATCGGTGACGTCAACAAGTACACCTTCGATTCGGAGGGCGCAAAGGATAACGTGTTCTTCACATGGAAGAACGGTAATCCCGACAAGGTACACTACGGCCAGGGCACAAGCTACGGAATCCTCGACGGAATCCAGTACTTTATGAATCCCGCCGATACCAACCCCGAAACCGGACAGAACTACGCCTCCGGTTACGGAATTTTCCCCTTCAATAACACCGAGTCCGAGGCCGCCGGAAACCCCGGTAACGGAAATCTCGACTACGGCTTCGGTATCAAGATGAACTTTGACTTCAAGGTTCCCGAGGGCGGCGTGCTCCCGAACGGCGAGGACGTAATGTTCGATTACACCGGCGACGACGACCTTTGGGTATACATCGCTGAATATGACGCCGAAGGCAACCTCGGCGAGGGCAAGCTTGTTCTTGATCTCGGCGGTAACCACAAGCAGACAAGCGGTAACATCAACTTCCGCACTATGACCGCGACAGCCAACAACTCATCTGTTATCAGCCACGAGGCTGACTCGAACTGCATCTACATCCACGACGACAGAGAGTGGCAGGGCGGAAAGTGGAAGAT
>CACYDK010000216.1 GCA_902773155.1 uncultured Ruminococcus sp. | reverse complement strand
GGTAATAAAAATCGTATTCGACGACAAAACCGCCGCCTACGACTTTGATTTCGCCTCAGACCTTGACCTCGCCTACGCGACCACCGTACACAAGAGTCAGGGCAACGAATTCGAGGCCGTGGTTATGCCGATGTACCGCGGAGCGCCAATGCTATGTTACCGCAATTTGCTTTACACCGCCGTTACGAGGGCAAAAAAGCTGCTCATTATGGTCGGAAGCGACGAGGTTGTGGAAAGAATGGTCAGCAACAACCGCAAAAACAAACGATACAGCGGACTCCGATTCTTTTTGACAGAAAATGAAAAAGATACTTAAACAAATCATCGGGCTTTTTTATCCCGAGCGCTGTCCCTACTGCGACAAAACCGTGAAGAGCGGCGAGATAGCATGTCCGATTTGCTCGGCGTTATTCCCGGAAATCAGCTATACGCACTACGCAAAGGGCGGATTTCCCTGCTTCTCTCCGTTTTTCTATCAGGGAAGATACGCCGAAGCGGTAAAGAATTTTAAGTTTCATAACCGCACGGACTACGCCGAGAAGCTCGCGGCAAAGCTTGTGGAAAGCGTGCGCTCGCAAAACGGCGGCATGAAATACGACCTGATAACCTATGTGCCGATGTTCGATAAAAAGGAGAAAAGGCGCGGCTATAACCAGTCGAAGCTTCTGGCCGAGGAAGCGGCCGAGCTGTTCGGCCAAAAGGCCTCGACCCTCATAATCAAGCACCGCGACAATCGTGAGCAACACCTGTGCAAGGGTCTGGCGCAAAGACGCGAAAACGTCAAAGGAGTATACAAGGCGGTAAACAGGGACGCCATAAAGGGTAAGAGTATCCTGGTTATCGACGACATCCTAACGACAGGCTACACGCTCGGCGAGTGCTGTAAGGTGCTGAGAAGAGCCGGAGCCGGAACAATCCACTGCGCGACAGTCTGCGCAAAAACTATCTAAATTGTTACAACTGTTGAAAAACAACGCGGATTGTAATATAATGATAACTGAATAATTACCGAAAGGGTGATATGCTTGGATATCGCAATTGATTTAGGAAGCAGCCGTACAAGGCTTTTTATCGATAACAAGGGAAAGGTTCTTGACGAGGCCAGCGTGGCCGCGTACAATGTAGCGGAAAACCGCATAATCGCCGTAGGCGACGAAGCCTACGCTATGCTCGGGAAAACCCCCGACAGTATAAGCGCCGAATATCCGATTGAAAACGGCGTGATCGCGCAGTCCTTTCTCGTAGAGGATATGGTGAACATCCTGATGAAGCATATCTGCACCAGCAAGATCGTTATGCCGAGGGTCGTCGCGAGCATTCCCGGCGATATTACCGAGGTAGAAAAACGCGCCGTAGTTAACGCCATAAGCAGCTTCGGCGTTCGCAGGGTTTACCTGATCGAAAACACCAAGGTAGCCGCTATGGGCGCCGGCAAGGATATTATGGGGCCTCACGGCGTTCTTGTTGCAAACCTCGGAGCAGGAACCTCGAACGTGGCCGTACTCTCGCTCGGCGGTGTCGCCGTGGGACGAAGCGTTAAGCTCGGCGGCAACAATATGGACGACGAAATCGTAAAATATATGAAGCACAAATACTCGCTCCTAATCGGTAATCCGATGGCCGAGAGATGCAAAAACTCCATAGGCTGTCTCACAACGCAGAAGGAGGAAAAAACCTTCCGCGTAAAGGGACGGGACGCTCTGGGCGGACTTCCGAGATACGTTGACGTGAGTTCGTCGGAGATCCGCGAGGTCATTATGGAAACCGCCATGGAGATCGTAGCCGTAATCAAGGACGTTCTGGAAAACACCCCTCCCGAGCTTGTCGGCGATATATACACAGACGGCCTTGTGCTTACCGGAGGGCTCGCGAAAATCAAGGGCTTTGACGAGCTCATTTCCGCAAACACCGACGTAAGCGTCACTGTGGCTCAGACTCCCGAGGACTGCGTAATACTCGGCTGCGGCGAGGCCATAAGCTATATAAACGACGTTGAAAAGACGGCTAAAATCGATATAAACCCGCTTATGGCGGCATATTGACAACAAAAAGCAGCGCTTCCGACGCTAAATGCCGGAAGCGCTGTTATTATTTTCAGCTGTTATTTAGAATACTATTACGGGCATTCCGATGTAGCTCTTGGGATACATCTTAGCAACAGCGTCGTAGGGAGTGTTTACACAACCGTTGGAGCCGTCGCCCATATAGATCGTTCCGCCGTAGCCGGAGGTTCTCCACGAGCTGTCGTGAATTCCCTGACCGTCGCCTGTAAAGCCCATCCAGTACTGAACCGCAACGTCCCAGGAATGTCCGCCGGCGGAGCCCGCAAGACGTGTGGGCGAGCCGCGGCTGATTACGGTGTGGTATCCGGGAGTGGTGTCCTGACTGTTGTACATACCTGTAACGACAGGGGTCTTTACATACATCTTGTTGTTTACGTACATGAACATCATCTGAGTCTCGGTACAAATTTCGACCCATGTTCCCGTAGGAGCGGCCGAGCCGAAGGCGGTGTTTGTCGGAGTGACGTTGACTGTCTTTGAGTTGGAATAAACTTTATTGCCGCCGGACTTTGTAAAGGCTTTTACGGAGTAGACATAGGTGCGGCCTGTGTCGAGCTTTCCTGAGAGATAGGCTCCGTGGTAAACCGTATCCTTATACTTCCATTTGCCGTTTGCCTTGTATACGAAAACGTCGTATCCGTCGGCTCCGCTTACGTCCTTCCAGGTCAGCACCGCTCTGCTGAGATAAGAGCGAGCCGTAATACCTCCGACGCTTCCGACAGCCGTAGCGGCGATAATTGTGATATCCTTGCCTACGTGCTTTTTGTCGTTGATAACGCGGATACCGCGAACGAGGTACTTATACTCTGTGCCGCCGCTCATTACGCCTGTGTCGGTATAAACGCGATCGGTCGTAGTTGTGAGCTTTTTGTAATCGCTGCCCTCGGTCTTGCGGTAGAGCTCATACTTATCGGCTCTCGTAACCTTGCTCCACGCAAGCGTGATCGAGGTCGACTTGGCGCTTTTTACAACGAATTTTTTAGGAGCGCTGAGCATTGTGATAGTTCTGATACCGTTTGTTTTTCCGGTAGCGGTGAGCTTTCCTTTTACGCGAACTGGTCTGACGCGATAGCGGTAGACCTTACCGGGAACAAGCTTGGTATCCTTAAGGCCGGTCTTTTTAGCCTTTACTGTCTTATAGATCGTGTACTTGGTAAACTTTCCGTCGGCCTTCTCGACAGAACGGTAGATTATGTACTTTGTTGCGCCCGACACCTTACTCCATTTTATTACAAGCATATTGGTGTCCTTACCGTCAACCTTTACGGTTTTCGGAGCGGCAGGGTTGGTTATTACAGAGCCTACAACGCCGCTGCTGTAAGTAGCGGTGCTTCCGTTTACACGGCAGGCAAAAACCTTGTACTTGTACAGCTTGCCCGGGGTGAGACCCGTATCGGTAAAGGATGTGGCCTGCAGGGTTTTGTAGTTCTTGAAGGCGCTCATTTTACCGTTATCATATTCGATGGCCCTCTGGAGCACGTAGCCCGTGGCCGTCGCGCTCTTTGTCCATTTTATTACCGCCTTGTTCTCGGTTGCCTTGAGAGTGAGGTTTTTAACGTTGGCAAGCTTCGAGGGTTCTGTTACGGGTTCTGTATCGGGAGCTGTAGTGGGCTCCGTATCGGGAGCTGTGGACGGCTCGGTTACAGGATCCGTGACGCTCTCTGTGGGTTCGGTTGTTTCGGGCTCTGTGGAGTCCGTAGCCTCGGTGGATTCTGTAAACTCCGTAGCTTCGGTGGACTCTGTAGTCTCGGTTGGAGCCGTGGTCTCAGAAATTTCTGACACTACAGATTTTTCCGCGGGATCGGCGGAATTTTCGTCAGCCGCGTAAACCGCGAACGGAAGCGCTGAGCCTATCACCAGCACCGCGAGCATAACGGAAATAAACTTCTTCATCGTAATCCCTTCCTTTTATACTATAATATTTACTGCATTTATTACGGATATTTTACTACTTGTCGGAGGTTTTGAAAAGGCTTTTTCAGAAGAAAAATAAAAATTATCATTATACACAAAAAAGACCCCGAAACGCAGAATTATCCTATTATTTCAAACCAATATCCAAGCATTAAAAAGCCGCCGGACAAAGCCGGCGGCGTTAAGTTTTGTGCAATTTGACAGCACGAGTCTTATATTTTGTCGTAAACGGGACTCAGTCCTCTTTGTCCGGACTCATAAACCACGACAAAGCCTCGGGGAACATAATGCGCCAGAAGGCCTCGTTGTGAGCGGCGTTATCCTCGATCGTACAGCGCAGCATATGGTATGGATAGCCGAGCTTTAAAAGCCGCAGATGCATATCCTCAACAGCCGGAAGAAGCTCGCGGTCATACTCGCCGTTGCCGTTATAAATATAGAGCTTGGGCATATCGGGCGAGGAGAAGTCGAAGCCGCCGAGATAGTTATCCCACACCTCAGAGCCGAAGAGCAGAAAGGCCGGAGAAAGCGCGCCTATCGCGGAGAACCTGTCCCTGTGCTCGAGTCCTATATAAAAGGCCTCGAGTCCGCCGGAGCTTGAACCGACGATGAAATTATCGTCAGCCGAGCGGCCGCTGTTGTAATTCTCCCAAACGTAAGGCATAACGGTATTGATTATAAAATCAGCGAATTCGGAGCCTGTACGCTTGGCGAAATCGGTCGCGTAACGCTCGGTCACCTCGCCGAGGTCGGGAGTCAGCTCGCTGTCGCGAGTGCCGGTAGAATTGTCTATTCCGACTATTATCGCGCCGCGTCCGCCGTTGTAAATCATTCCCTCAACCGCGTCCGTAACGCGCCAGCCGCCGTAGGCGTCCTGCTGGTCGGAGTTAAAGAGATTCTGAGCGTCCGTAAGATAAACCGTGCGGAAGCAGTCGCCGTCGGGCTTATAGTCCGCGGGAGTCCATATGCTCACCTTTCGCTCGGTTCCGTCGGGATAAGGCAGCTTTACAACCGTACGCTTGCCGGAATACGAGCCCTCGTTAGCGTAAATCCCTACCTGAGCGGCTCCGCGGTAAATGCCCGAGGAAACATAGAAGCCCGAGCTTAGGGTGCAAAGCGGGATGTTGACCGTCTGTTCGCCGCAGCCGTTGTTGAAAATGACACGGTTGAACTTATCGGTGTCGGCTGTCGCGGTGTAAATCAGCTCGCCGAGACTGTTTGCAACGGAATTGATCAGCTTTACGCCCGGCCATTTTAAGGCCTCCTCAGAGGTTACTGTGTTGTAGAGATAGAAATACACATTGTCCCAACCGATGTTATTCGTAAAGAAGATCTTGACCTTCGACGACATTTTTACGACCGGAGCTTTTTTTGGCTCGGGAACATATTCGGCAGAAGCCTCTACTGTGGTCTCGTCGCTGAGAAACGACGTCTGAACCTCTGTATCGGCTTTTTCAGGCTCTGCGGATTTATTGTCGTCGTGATCAGCCTTCTCCTCGGAAGGCGCGAAGAGCTTGGTAAAAGCCTTTTGAATCTTTGTTATGTCCACGTTATCAACTCTCCTATCATATCCCGCGGCAAGACCGTCGGGATTAGAGTATCAGCAGTTTCACATCAATTTCAAGTATATTATACAATATTATTATGAAAAATGCAACCGAAGTAGTATCAGCCGAGCCAAACGGTTACGAATAAATAAAAAATTATTTTCAATTCTGTAATTTTCCAATAAAGCATTGACAGGCCAATAATACTATTTGTAATCAATAATCAGGGTTAATTTTTTATAAAGAATAATGTGGAAAACTCTGCGGATAAGGTGGAAAGCTGTTAATCGTATTAGTATAACAGTGGTTTTTGATGTTTAGGAGCCTTGTTTTTCACACTTTCAACAGAGTTTTCCACAATTATCTTTGAGAATAAGAAAAATACAAATAGTATATTTCCATATAGAAAATTAAAGTTTTCGATTATTTTTCCGATGAGCAATTAAGAAAACCGCAAGAATATTTTTTGTCAGTTTTTCATAAATATATCAGAATAATTATGTATAAGGTGATCGTTTGAGGATAAGGCTTTTTAAGCTTTCGGAGCTGACAGGAATAGGAATTGCCGGGTTTTCGGCGATTATGCTCAGAGGCGTTTACGAGCTTAGCGGAAGAAGTCTGGCGGCGGCGGTTTTTCTTTCGGCAAATTTCAGCGTGTGGGAACAGCTAAAGCCGCTATTGCTCTGCTACTTTCTTTACGGCGGGCTGGAGCTTTTCGGCTTAAAGCCCTATTTCAGGCGTTTTACTGCGTCGAAGGCAATCGGACTGCTCGTGCTTTCGGCCTCTTACATAACACTCAGCCTGCTGACGCACGGGTGCTTTGATAACGGCGCAAACGTTTTTATATCGCTGTTTTTGAGCTTTGGCGCCTCTCGGCTGATGACGCTTGGCTCTTTTGATGTCTCGAAACTCTTTTACCCCGCCTGTTTCCTGATTTTTCTGATATTCATGATGTTCTTCTGTTTTACCGTCTGCCCTCCTGAGCTCCCGATATTCAGAGATCCGTCAAGCGGACTGTTCGGGATCATTCCGGAGCACATCGACTCGGGGGCAATTATCCTAAATTCAGTGTATTATTAGTCGGTTTTTTGTTGCTTTTGTCGGAGACTTGTGCTATTATAATCAGGCATGGGCAAACCCCAAAAACTGTACGGGAGTTGAATAAAATGAAAAAAACCCAAAAGACGGCCGAAAAAAAGCCGGCCGCTACGGGATTCGGCGCAAAGCTCCGGGATTTTTCCGACAAGCTTACGGAGCATTATTCGTCGCCGGACAGAATACTCGCGGCGATACTCACGGGACTGATGTTCTCGTATATCGTTCAGCTTTTCTCAAACAACTGCTTCTATGAGCTTAAAGCCTACTACGACTCGATAAACTTCGGAGTATTCTTTATGCTCGGAGCGGTAGTGATTATCGTGCTGGTACTCATAACCTACCGCAAAAAGCTCGGCGCTCTGATACCCTGGTCGCTGTTCGCAACGACGCTCACGCTGTCTGTGATGTACGCGATGTTCAACAACGAGTCGAACGTATTCTTTGTGCTTGGAATCGGAATCATAGATTTTATCATCATTAAGTGGCTGGTTACGGGAGACAAGCTCGGAATAAGCAAGGTAAAGGTAGGCTACAAGGCCTGCTTTATAACGGCTATCGCGCTGTTCTTTATAACCGGTATCGCTTTCGGCTACTTTACCTCGCTTCGTTACATAGGCTACGCGAACTCCACCTTTGACTTTGGCATTTTCGCGCAGATGTTTGAGCGTATGGCCACGACCGGCCTCCCGGACACCACCGTGGAACGCACCGGACTCACATCGCACTTTGGAGTGCATTTCTCGCCCTTCTTCTATCTGCTTTTGCCCTTCTATATGATTTTCAGAAGCCCCGTAGCGCTGTGCTATTTCCAGTCCTTCGCCATTGCAGGAGGCGTTTTCGCCATATACCTCATCGCAAAGAAGCTCGGGCTTTCAGGCAAGCTTACTCTGGCTCTGCTCTTTATCTACGCCTTTTATCCCTCGCTCTTTGACGGAGCCTTCTACGATTTCCACGAAAACAAATTCCTGACGGTGATCATACTCTTCCTCTTCTACTTTTTGATCCGCGACAATTTGATCGGAACTCTTGTGTTCTCGCTTCTGCTGCTTTCCGTAAAAGAGGACGCGGCGATTTACCTGATCGCTATAGCGCTGTTCGTTATGATAAACCGCAAGAAGGTGCTTTGGGGCGCAATAATGCTCGCAATGGCGGTGATCTACTTCCTGATCGCTCAGGCTGTCGTAGCCGCGCTTGGAACAGAGGGCGTAATGATGTGGCGACTTTCGGACTACTTCCTCGGAGACGAGCAGAATTTCGCCGCTGTAGCTAAGAGCGTGTTCTTCGACGTAGGCTTCCTGATAAAGCAAATGTTCACAGCGGACAAGATCCCGTTCGTGATCTGGATGCTGCTTCCCGTAGCCTTTGCTCCTGTAATGACGAAGAAGATCTCGTCGTTCATACTGTTGCTCCCGATCGTTCCGATCAACCTTATGCAATCGTGGCAATACCAATACAATATCGACTTCCAGTACACCTACGGTGTGGCGGCGCTCGTTATTATGTCGGCGATTTTTGTGATCCTAAAGCTAAAGGGCGACCGCAAAAGAGTGGTAGTTGTAATGTCGCTGTTTATGTGCGCGGTGGCGTCGACCTCGCTTATGTTCGGCAAAATCAAGAACAATATCGCCTACAAAGACAATACCGCCGGCCAGTCCGCGAATGTTGAGGCCGCATTGAGAGAAATTCCGGAGGATTCGACTGTTACGGCTACACACCGCCTTATGCCTCATCTCTACTTTATTAAGGACGTACGCTCCGTAAGCTCGACAAGCACCGAATTTGCCCAGACCGAGTATTATGTGCTCGACACACGCTACGCCGACGATCTGGCTCCGGCTCAGACCTTTATGGGCGACAGCTACGAGCTTATCAAAACCGGCGGCTTTGCCGAGATCTACAAGCTCAAGCATTAATGCTTTTTGAAAAAGAATAAACAGAAAAACGGCAGACAAGCTGAGTTCATCAGCCTGTCTGCCGTATTGTTTTGTATCATACCCCGAAAAGAAGCTCGCCGTAGGTCGGATAGGGCCAGTAGCTCGCGCCGGTCTCGGTTTCGATCTCGTCGCCGATAGCTCTTAAGGCCTGCATATCGGCGAACACGCTGTCGCAGTAGAAATCGGCGTAAGCCTGAATATCGTCCGAATACTCGCCGGCCTTAATAAGGTCGTTCTCGAGCTCGTCAACCTTCTCGTCGAAGCAGACCAGCTTCTGGCTCAAGGAGCTCACAAGCTTGGCTTCGAGAGATACAGGGATATCCGCGCTGAGAGATTTTTTTGCGAGAGCCGTTTCTGTGAGGTCTCTTACATAGGAGGTTACAGCCGGGATAATATCCTTTTTAGCCATATCTATCATAGTAAGAGCTTCTATATTGATGAGCTTTGCGTAATTCTCGAGGTCGACCTCATAACGCGCCATAAGCTCTTCCTTGGTGAACACCTCGTTCTCTGTAAAGAGGCGGATGTTCTTTTCGTCGATATAATGAGCTACGGCGTCGGGAACGCTCTTTAGATTGAGAAGTCCGCGTCGCTCGGCCTCCTCCACCCATTCCTGAGAATAGTTGTCGCCGTTGAATATAATTCTGTGGTGAGCGCGGAAGGTTTTCGCGATAAGCTTCTTTACCGCCTTGTCGAAATCCTCGGCGCCCTCGAGCTTGTCGGCGAACTGCTTAAGCTCCTCGGCTACAACAGTGTTGAGCACAATGTTGGGGCTTGCGATATTCTCGGCCGAACCGAGGCTTCTGAACTCAAAGCGGTTGCCGGTAAACGCAAACGGCGAGGTGCGGTTGCGGTCGGTTGTATCGCGGCGGACTGTCGGAAGAACCTCAACTCCGAGATCCATGTTCTTCTTGCCTTCGCCCTCGTACTCCTCGCCGGCAATTATCGAATCGACAACGCCGCCCAGATCGTCTCCGAGGAATACGGAGAGAATAGCGGGAGGAGCTTCGTTGGCGCCTAAACGGTGATCGTTTCCGGCGGAAGCCACGGAAATGCGCAGCAGATCCTGATACTCGTCAACGCCCTTTACTATAGCGGCGAGGAAAAGAAGGAACTGGGTGTTCTCGGCCGGCTTCTTTCCGGGCTTTAAGAGATTCTCGCCGGTGTTTGTGGAGAGCGACCAGTTGTTGTGCTTACCCGAGCCGTTGACTCCGGCGAAGGGCTTTTCGTGCAGTAGGCACACGAGGTCGTATTTCTCGGCAGTTTTCTTAAGGATTTCCATAAGCAGCTCGTTGTGGTCGACGGCTACGTTTGTTGTCGTAAAAATCGGGGCGATCTCGTGCTGAGAGGGGGCAACCTCATTGTGCTCGGTTTTTGCGTAAATACCAAACTTCCACAGCTCGCGGTCAAGCTCGGCCATAAACGCGGCTACTCTGGGCTTGATAGCGCCGAAGTAGTGGTCGTCGAGCTCCTGACCCTTGGGAGCCTTAGCGCCGAACAGGGTGCGACCCGTAAATCTGAGGTCGGGGCGCTTGTCATACATCGCCTTATCAATTAGGAAGTACTCCTGCTCGGGGCCTACGGTCGTGATAACACGGTTTACGTCGTCCTTTCCGAAGAGGTGAAGAATGCGGACGGCCTCCTTCGAGATACGCTCCATAGAGCGAAGCAGAGGAGTCTTTTTGTCGAGAACCTCGCCGGTATATGAGCAGAAGGCTGTAGGAATATAGAGAGTTCCGTCCTTGGCAAAGGCGTATGAGGTGGGATCCCACGCGGTATAGCCTCTTGCCTCGAAGGTCGCGCGGATTCCGCCGTTAGGGAAGGACGACGCGTCGGGCTCGCCCTTTATGAGCTCTTTGCCGCTGAAGGTCATAATAACCTTTCCGTCACCGTCGGGATTAATGAAGCTGTCGTGCTTTTCGGCCGTGATCCCGGTCAGAGGCTGGAACCAGTGGGTGTAGTGAGTACAGCCCTTTTCGATAGCCCATTCCTTCATAGCGTGAGCCACGGCGTTGGCAACGCTCGGGTCGAGAGTCGCGCCCTCCTGAATAGTGCTCTTAAGCGCCTTATAGACCGGTTTGGGAAGTCTGTCCTTCATTACGTCGTCGTTGAACACATTACTGCCGAACAGCTCGGGAACATTTACCATAAGATTACTCCTTAATATGCAGAAAAATAAAACGCGCCGCAGGTATGACCCGCAGCGCCTTTGCTGTTTACATAGACAGTATATACTCGGAGGCAGATTTTGTCAATGTTTTTTATGCCGATAAAAAAGATGGTTTACCTTAAAAAAATGTACAATTTCCCTCACAATCACAAAAGCGGAAAAATTAGGTGCAAAATTATTTTAATTTAATTCTAATAAGTAAATTCTTTTTAATTCAAATAGATTAAAATGTTGAGATGGTATACTGTGATGGTGGAAACTATGAACGCATTAATTATCTCGAAAAACGAATCAGGGCTGAGGATAATCTCGAGCTTGCTCGGGGATGAAGGCTACGTAGCGATAGAATCCGCTTCGACCTCCGCCGAAGCTAAAGAAAAGCTCGCCGAAACCCGGTTTGACCTGATTGTGATAAACTCTCCCCTTTCGGATGAGAACGGGCTCGAGCTTTCGGTTTACTGCGCCGAAAAAACCAAGGCAAGCGTGATACTTGTTGTAAAGCAGGAAAAAGCCTCCGAGGTTTTCGGTATGGTCGACAGCCACGGAGTGCTCGTGATCTCAAAGCCGCTCAACCGCCACCTCTTTCACCATTACCTCATATTTACCCGCGCCTTCAAGGAGCGAATGCTCGCGACAGAACAGGAAAACATAAAGCTTAAAACCCGTCTTGAGGAGATAAACATCATCAACCGCGCGAAGCTTCTGCTCATTCAGTGTCTTTCGATGACCGAGCAGCAGGCTCACCGCTACCTTGAGAAGCAGGCTATGAACCTGCGCACAAGCAAGCTTGAAATATCCAAGCAGGTCATTAAAACCTACGACAATCAGGGCTTCACGGGCAATAAGCAGTAACTAAGCCGTCTACATATTCATATAAAAAAGTTTTACGAAAGGATTGGTTTTATGAGCCGCAAAGCATACCTTATTTTGGAAAACGGCACATATTTCGAGGGCAAGTCCTTCGGAGCCGAAAAGGAAACTACGGGAGAGCTCGTCTTTACTACCGCTATGACAGGTTATCTCGAAACACTCACCGACCCCAGCTACTACGGTCAGGTGGTTATTCAGACCTTCCCTCTTATCGGCAACTACGGGGTTATTCCCGCTGATTTTGAAAGCGAGTCCCCGGCCTTAAAAGCGTATATTGTAAGAAACTGGTGCCAAGCTCCCAGCAACTTCCGTTGCGAGGGGGATCTTGACACTTTTTTAAAAAATGCCGGAATTCCCGGACTTTACGACATTGACACCCGCGCGCTCACCAGGATCGTGCGCGAATACGGCGTTATGAACTGCAGGCTTTCTTACTCGCTCGAAAACCTTGATAAGGTCATCGAGGAGATCAGGCCGTACCGCGTCACCGACGCCGTAAAAAATACCTCAACCGCGCAAAAGCTCAGCTTTAACGCCGAAAATCCCGAGTACAACGTCGTATTGATCGACTACGGCGCAAAGCACAACATAGGACGCGAGCTCGTAAAACGCGGCTGCAATCTCACGGTCGTTCCCTACGACACTACGGCCGAGGAAATACTCGCCCTCAAGCCGGACGGCATAATGCTCTCGAACGGCCCCGGAGATCCTAAGGAGAACACAGGCGCAATAGGCGAGCTCAAAAAGCTCTGCGAGCACAGGATCCCGACCTTTGGGATATGCCTCGGCCATCAGCTTTTGGCGCTCTCTCAGGGAGCCGAAACCGAAAAGCTCCACTACGGCCACAGAGGAGCCAACCAGCCCGCCAAGGAGCTTAAGACCGACCGCGTCTTTATTACCTCCCAAAACCACGGCTACGCGGTGATCAACGACTCCATCCCCGAAACCGCCGAGGTGAGCTTCGTAAACGGAAACGACGGAACCTGCGAGGGCGTCAGCTACAAAAATATGCCGGCCTTCTCCGTACAGTTCCACCCCGAGGCCTGCGGCGGTCCCAAGGACACCGCGTTCCTGTTCGACAGGTTTATTGATATGATCAGGGAAAACAAGAACTCATAATACGATATTGCTTGAAAAGGAATGATAATATGCCACTGAAACCGGATATTAAAAGAGTTATGGTAATCGGCTCCGGCCCTATCGTTATCGGACAGGCCGCGGAATTCGACTACGCCGGCACCCAGGCGTGCCGCGCGCTTAAGGAGGAGGGGTTAGAAGTAATCCTCGTAAACTCCAACCCCGCTACGATCATGACAGACAACGCGATGGCGGACAAGGTATACATAGAGCCGCTCACGCTGGAAATAGTAAAGAGGATCATCATCAAGGAGCGTCCCGACTCTCTGCTTTCGACCCTCGGCGGTCAGACAGGTCTTACGCTTTCGATGCAGCTCGCGAAAGAGGGCTTCCTTGATAAGTACGGCGTAAAGCTGCTCGGAGCTGTTCCCGAGACCATCGACAAGG
>CACYDK010000215.1 GCA_902773155.1 uncultured Ruminococcus sp. | reverse complement strand
TTGTCCTTGAGCATAGCGCAGTCGGAGAGATTGTAGCGGTGGTTCTTTCCGCCGCCGACCGTCACCGCGTATTTCTCGAGCGGCCTGAGCCCGGGCAGAGTTTTACGGGTATCGGCTATGGACGCGCCTGTACCCTCGATGATTTTAACGGCCTTGTTTGTGGCCGTAGCGACTCCGCTCATATGCTGGAGGAGGTTCAGCGCGGTTCTCTCGCCCTTTAAGAGAGTCCGCGTCTTGCCGCTTACAGTGGCGATGATCTCGCCCTTCTTCAGCTCGTCTCCGTCGCGCTTAAATATCTCGGCTCTGAAATCCGGCTGTAAAAGCTCAAAAACCCTGAGCGCGATCTCCAGACCGGCGAGGACTCCGTCGGCCTTGGCGATGAAGCTCGCGCTTCCCTCCTGATCCTCCGGAATAAGGTAGTCAGTGGCCGCGTCAACGTAGTTTATATCCTCCAAGAGCGCGGTCTTTATTATATCGTCAACGTAAAATTTATTAAGCATCATAGGTTTATGCCCTCCCTGAGTTCATCGAGAATGATTCCGGCTACGATCGCTATAGACCGCGCTTCGATAAAGTCGCGGTTTATCTCGTAGCCGCCGGTTACAAGGTCGTTTACGATCCTGTCGACCTTAAGATAGCTTTCGCGGTATTTCTCCGGCTTAGGCAGAACAAAATATGTGTCCTGCATAATACTGCGTATTTCGGTGCGGAGTCCCGACGGTAGAGTCTTTCCCTCGGTCGGGTGAGGCTTTAGCTTGACCGACAGCTCGGCTCGTCCGAATTTCTTAAGCTTTGCCGTAATGTGCTCGGCCGCGGAGCGTGAGAAAACCAAGGCCTCCAAAAGCGAATTGCTCGCCAGACGGTTTGCTCCGTGAACTCCGGTGTGAGAGCATTCTCCGGCGGCGTATAAGCCCTCGATATTCGTCTGGGCGTTCAGATCGACGTTGATACCGCCCATAAGATAATGCTGGCACGGGAAAACAGGGATCCTGTCCTTGGTCATATCTATGCCTTCCTCAAGGCATTTCGCGTATATCATCGGGAAGCGGGACTTTATAAAATCCGCGTCCTTGTGAGTGATGTCGAGATAGAATTTTTCGCTTCCGGTCTTTATACTCTCGCGGATAACCGCGTCGGACACAACGTCTCTCGGGGCAAGCTCGCCGCGCTCGTCATAGTCGAAGGCGAAGCGTCTGCCCTCGCAGTTCAGATAAACCGCGCCCTCTCCCCTTACTGCCTCGGAAATGAGGAATCGTTCGCGCTCGTTTTCGGCCGCGAAGGCGGTTGGATGGAATTGTACCCGCGAAAGGTGGCGGATCTCCGCGCCGAGAAGATGAGCGAGAGCTATTCCGTCGCCGGTCGAGATCGCGGAATTGGTAGTATACTTGTAGACACGTCCGATGCCTCCTGTGGCGATGATCACAAACCGCGCCTCTATCTGTCCGTACTCTCCGCCGAGAATTCCGAGCGAAAAACCGCCTCCGACCTTGTTTATCTCGTAAACGATCGTGTTCTCGACCATATCGACGTTGCTCTTCTTCCTAACAGTCTCAATGAGAGCGTCGACTATCGCCTTTCCGGTTGAATCCTTGTGATGAACGATCCTGTGGCGGGAATGCCCGGCCTCGAGAGTTTTTGAGAGCTCGCCCGACTGCTCGGTGTCAAACTCGACCCCGAGATTGTTGAGCCTCATAACGTCGCCGGGTCCCTCGCTTACGAGCTTTTCGACAGCGGAAAGATTGTTCTTGAACTTACCCGCGATGAGGGTGTCGGCTATATGCAGCTTATAATTGTCATCCTCTTTATCGAGGACGGCCGCGACTCCGCCCTGAGCGAGCGACGAATTTGACAGCTCGAACTCGCGCTTTGAGAGCATTAGTACGCTGATATCCTCGCCGAGATTCAAAGCAGCGTATAATCCGGCCACGCCGGAGCCGATAATTACAACATCATACTGATTATTCATAAAAACAACCCTTGCTTTACAATTATGTTAAAATATATTATACTACTAATTACGGAAATAGTAAAGGCAATACCGCATAATTCAGGTATGCGGATTGCAAAGCAAGTTTTTTCGTCAGAATGCACAAATAATCGGTGCGCATACTTGCGAATAGATAACGATTTTTGGACATACTGACGAAACAATATTCAAACAAGGCGTGCACCGTAAATTGCGCGGTGTTGCCTAACAAAAAGTTTTAGATATCGGAGGTAATCGCGATGCCGCTTATTGAACTCGGAGAAAAACCCGACCGCGCCCTGCTTGTTTCGGTCGACACGGGCAAATTCGACGCCGAGTCGAGCATTTCTGAGCTCGAGGAGCTCGTTAAGAGCGCGGGCGCGATTCCTGAGCTTACGGTTATACAAAAGCTCGACCGCCCCGAGACCGCGTCCTTCGTCGGAAGCGGCAAGCTCGCTGAAATAAAGGAGATATGCGGACAGCGGGAAATCGACCTGATCGTATGCGACTCGGAGCTCTCCCCGACCCA
Source organism: uncultured Ruminococcus sp. (assembly GCA_902773155.1). GTDB lineage: Bacteria > Bacillota > Clostridia > Oscillospirales > Acutalibacteraceae > Ruminococcoides. The sequence goes on along the minus strand of CACYDK010000215.1, from coordinate 146 downwards.
GATCAAGACCCTTGAAAAAGAAACAGACGTCAGGACGATCGACCGCACGACGCTTATCCTCGATATTTTCGCGCTGAGAGCGCGCTCCAAAGAGGGAAAGCTTCAGGTCGAGCTTGCTCAGCTCAAATATCTTCTTCCGAGGCTCA
>CACYDK010000214.1 GCA_902773155.1 uncultured Ruminococcus sp. | reverse complement strand
ACGAGCTCGTTGAAATGGTTTTTCTCGTCGCCAGACCAGTAATAGTTTTCGTCGACCTTGGTGTATTCCATCTGACAACCCGGGTCGTCGGCAAGTCCGAACGCCTTGTCGATGGTAAAGGTTCCTACAGGAGTATAACAATCGTTGATATTGGCGTCGCCCAAGCCGTCAAGACCGATAAAACCCGGAGTCGCGATTATCTGTTGCCATTTTCCGCTGTCATCTTTTTCGTGCATGGTCACATATGCCGTAGTCTTGTCAACTCCGGCAACAACAATAAGCTGCTCCGCGTCCTTAACAGCGTCGAGCTTAGTTACCCATTTGGGAGATTCCCTGACGGCCTGTTCCGAAAAGTATAATTCATCACTTTTTGTCTCGTTATTCTGAGCGCAACCTGAAAATACAGATAACGCCATAACAACGGTTAAAGCCGCGGCAATTAGTTTTTTTAACATTTTTACAATCCTTTCGATTATTCTTTGTCACAAGAGCTGTCAAAGAATCTATTAAAATTCGCCGCCGAGATTTTCAAGCGAATCTATAATCACCTTACAATCGGGCTCAACCTTCTGCATAACGACCTTCATCTGATTCTCGGGGATCGCGACGCAACCGCCTGTAAAGGGCTTATTCGGTCCGAGGCAGTGCAGGAAGATCGCCGAGCCCTTACCAGGCTTGCACTCTTCATTGTAGCTGATATTCAAGCAATACTGATAATGACGGGTGTACTCGATTATATGCTCTGAATTATCCTTATCAAGGTCGGGATAATCCTTGATATCTACCATTTTGTTGTACTGCATACCGTCTCTGACGTCACCCGACCAATAGCTGTTGTCGTCAACCTTTGTATACTCAATGGCGCAGCCCGGGTCGTCGGCAATACCGAACGCCGCGTTAAAGCCGAAGGTTCCGACAGGAGTTTTTCCGTCGCCTTCCTTTGTCTTGCCCAAGCCTTCCCTGCCAATATAGCCCGGAGTCGTCATAATCATTTGCCACTTGCCTTCCTTGTCCTTTACATGCAGGGATACCCAAGCGGTTGTTTTTTCGTGAGCCGCAACAACAAAGAGCTGGTCGGCGTCCTTAGCAGCGTCGAGTTTTGTTACCCACTCGGGGGACTCGCCGAGAAGCGTCGTCGTGCTGATTTCGTCGGTTTTTACCGAGTTAGCGGTTTCCGCGGGTTTTGATTCTCCGCAGCCTGCCAGCAATGACAAAACCATAACAATTGAAATAACTAATGCGATCGTTTTTTTCATTTTAATACACCTCATTTTTCTAAATAATATTAATCCTCATAGTTTATACTAAAAAGGATAGTATACATTGTCAATAGATTTATAAACCAATATTTAATTTCTTGTATTTTTCCAATTGATTTTTATAAAAAGCAAAGATTGTTCAATATAATTGGGCGCTCATTTTTCGTTTTTCCACCTTCGGTAAATTCCCGATAAAACCGCGCCGGAAATATTGTGCCAAACGGAGAATATCGCCCCGGGTACTGTTGCCATAGCAAGATTTGGAAACGCTGTTCCCGCAAGGCTTGTGGCAAGACCTGAGTTTTGCATCCCGATTTCGATGGATAGCGCTTTAGTTTTTGTGGGAGGGAGTCTAAGTAGCTTACCGAGTCCGAAGCCGCACCCATAACCGAGCAGGTTATGAAGAATAACAACACAAAGCACCAATACTCCGCAAGTATAGATTTTTTCGGCATTGTGTGAAACGACGGCGGCGACTATAAGGCATATGGCTATGGTGGAAACCATAGGAAGTATATCGACCGCCTTTTCCGTTATTCTCCCAAAGAAATGATTGATAACAAAGCCGAGCGCTATCGGAATAATGATCACCTGAATAATGCTCCAAAACATAGCCCAAACGTCGACGCTGACGGTCGTTTGCAGCAGCAGATACGTGATAGCGGGAGTGAGGATCGGCGCGAGCAGAGTGTTGACGCTCGTCATCCCAACGGACAGCGCGACGTCGCCCTTAGACAGATATGTGATTACGTTGCTCGCCGTACCGCCCGGGCAGGTTCCGACAAGCACAACTCCCGCGGTCAGCGCGGGGTCAAGTCCGAAAACCTTGCTCAAGCCGAACGCGAGCGCGGGCATAATTACAAACTGCGCCGCGCAGCCGATAATTATATCCTTCGGTCTCTTGAAGATCAAAGCAAAATCCTTTGGCTTCATGGTCAGTCCCATACCGAACATAACGATCATCAAGAGATAATTAACCCATGAGGTTTGTATCCACAGCGATGATTGCGGAACGAAAAGCGCGAGCGCCGCCACTGCCAACACAATCAGCGCCATATACTTACCGATTATATCGCTTATTCTTTTCAGCGTTTTCATAAGTTCACTCCAAAAAACTATTTACGGTTTTATATTCTATCACATAATTTAAAAAACGTCATCATAGTACTTTTATTCGCTAATTATAATTATCGGTTCGGAGAAACTTCGTATCATCCCCCGTTTTACCTCGACCTCGGTATTGTCGATCTGGTTTATATAGAAACCATCGGGAAGATTCACGTGTACTAAGGCCGTTTCACCCTTGAGTGAGAAAACCCCTATAGCTTTAGAACCGGATGAAATATGTTCGGCAAGGACAAAGCCATCTCTGACAACGCTCACCTTATACATACTGTCGGTGAAAGCGCTGTTTTTCTTAATAATGGAAAGCCTTGAGATAAGCTCAGATAAATCCAGCTCTTTTTTATCCCAGTTTATAGTATCCCGATCGAAAAGACTCGGCAAATGTGAAATGCCATACTCCTCGCCGTTGTAGATAAGCGTCGTACCCTTCTGAAAAAACGCAAATGCAGTCCAGTTTTTCAGGGAACTTTCATTAGGGATAAGGAACGACGCTCTTGGAACGTCATGATTCTCGAGAAATCTCAACTTCACATAATTGTCAGGGAATGTGTATTCCTGACGATTCACGGCTTCTGCGTACGTCTCGAGACTTCCGGAGCCGTCGAGGTATTTAGAAAACTCGCGATAACAATCATAATCGTAGCTTATATCAAAGGCACGGTATATTTCAGAGTCTGATAATACGGTTAGTCCCCGCGAGCGCATATGTAGAATGAATCCGGGCTCCACAGATTCGCTAAGCCAGATACATCCTGGACGAATAGCTTCTACCTCTTCCCTTGCTTTTTCCCAGAACTCGACCGGAATAAGAGGAGCAACATCGCATCGGAAGCCGTCGACTATCTCAGCCCAGAATTTCAGCGTTTCGATTTGATAATTCCATAATTTCAAATTAGAATAATCAAGATCTATAATATCGGTCCAGTCCCCCACCCTGTTTCCGAAAGAACCGTCCTCGCGATGATAAAACCAATCGGGATGAGCTTTGCTGAGAACGAAATCAGGAGAGGTATGGTTATACACTACGTCAATTATACACTTCATTCCCAGCTCGTGAATATCGTCAACGAGTTTTTTGAAATCATTGAGATCACCGAATTCAGGATTGATTTCCCTATAATCAGAAATCGCGTAAGGCGAGCCCAAGGAGCCCTTTCGGTTGAGTTTTCCTATAGGATGGATCGGCATAAGCCAGATAATATCTGTTCCGAGTGATTTGATCCTTTTCAAATCTGACCTAACCGCCTCAAACGTACCGTCCTCGCTGTAATTCCTAACAAAAACCTGATACATCATCTGATTTCTGAGTTTTTTATCTGTCGAACGTGCCATAGTCGTCATCCTCTCTTTTTAGCGGAGAAAAATCCCCTTTTCACTATTATAAAAGAAAAGAGGATTTAATTCAATAATTTTTTTGGTAGATTTTTTGATCAAAAAACAAAGTCAGTAATACGCAATAACGGCAATTGTCAACCCCTTGTATCAGAATTATTTATACTATTCAGCGAATACTTTTTCTATTCTTTCTTTTGAAAGCTTTTCACCTATTACTATTATTATATTCTGGCCAAGTTCAACAGGACGAATATCAAGGGATTTTTCAGTCGCGTTAAGCTCATACCATAAGCCGTTTTCCTTAAAAAAGCCTTTAACGCGAATGACTTTCCCGTAATCTATATTGGTAAACAATTCATCAATAACTGTTCTGAGCTTTGATTCTTCGTAGTTAAGATTCATAAAGTAAAGCGAGCTGTAAAGACTTTCGGAGAAAACGTTAACCGGGATATCTGTTGGATTATATCCGCTTAAGGATATTTTATTAAGCTCGGAATCGGAAAGAGAGTCAACATCCGAATAATAAAAGCTACCCTTAAAGCCGCCAAAACGTTCACATAATCCACAAAGATATGAGATTTGTTCTTCAAGTCTTTTTTTATCGACAGAATTAGTCCGACTCAACACAACGCTTCCGGCTTGAACGATCTGAGTAGCCAGCATAAGCTCTGATTCAGCGGAAAGTATTTCATCCGATCGAGAATCATACAAAGCAATGACGCTTCCGATTTCGCATCTGCTGT
>CACYDK010000213.1 GCA_902773155.1 uncultured Ruminococcus sp. | reverse complement strand
TGTGTGCGGATCCCTATGATAGAGGAAGCAAGGAGCCTGAATCTCTCTAATTCTGTCGCAATAGCCGCCTACGAGGTTCTTCGGCAGTGGGATTATCCCGAGCTTTTGACTCACGGCGAGCTTCATCGTCATAAGTGGGCTGATTACGTAAAATAGACGGTCTTTTGATTATTATTTTACACAAAATCGTCCCGTTTATTTTGACTATTATGCCAATAGATTCACTGTGATATATATGTTAAAATGTCTTTGATTATATATAGAATTTAATGTGACAGTTCACGCTAAAAAATTAGTATCGTTCGCTCGGTTTGTTCCTGCGGAATAACGAGCGATGGCCGGATTTCCATTTGCGCCTTATTCGCCCACGATAAGGTTGTTTGGAAGCTTTTATCACTATTTGTGGGCGGAAAGGCTATGGACATTTTATGAGTAATTTCCTAAAAAAATTTGTAAGTGTTTTTATTTCGGCGCTAATGGTGATGTCCGTATTTTCCATTGGCTTTTCGGCATATGCTGAAACCACCGAAGGCGCTGATGGTGGAAAAGGCTCCGTAACGGAGAGACCGCACGCAAGCAAGCTTGTCGGCGGTGAAGCTACCCGCAGGATCTATTTCTATATGCCCGAGTCGTGGAAAACCGAATCCAACATGAAAACCGGCAACGCCAAGGTTTCGTACCTTGAGCCCTGCGTTTACTGGTGGAAGGGTACCAACGACTGCTTAACATATTTTGAGGGCAGTAGTGTTGATGCTTGGCCGGGATATTATATGGACGCCACTTCTGATGAGAATATCTACACAGCTCTTATTCCCGCTGATGTAACGGAGGTTATTTTCAGCAACTCCGTAAGCGGCGGCAGCGACAACACAAAGCCGGAGTATTATGACGCGCTTCAAACTGTAAACGTTTCCTGCGAGTCGGTCGAAGCCGCAGACAGTTACGGCTTCTATCCCAAGGGCTATGAGTTTACCGACGATATGATCTACGTTTGTAACCCAAAGGATACAGTCACCCAGGAAAACGGCAAAAAGGTTTACAAAGGTAGCTGGCTGTATTACTACAAGGACGGAAACTACGGCTATGACCACGATCCCATAGTTGCCGTCAGGAGAGAGCAGGTATGGCGCAACGGCTTCTTCCCGCGTTATGAAGGCGAAAAGATTTGGATCGTTGCCGGTACGACAAACCTCTGCGGCACCGAATGGGACGCCGAGGACAGAAACAACGAGATGGTTGATATAGACCCCAGATCCGGAAGATATTATAAGGTATACAAGAATCTTGCAAAGGGCAGATACGCCTTTAAGATCACAGACGGCACGTGGGATAAATCGTACGGAAAGTCCGGAAGCAGCGCCGATTACGAGGTTGATGTAACAAAAGAGAACGCGGAGCTCACCATCTGGTTCGACGAGGAAAAGTGCGTCGTTTCTCACAGCGGCGACGGCATCCTCACGGCGCCCTTCAAGGTAAGCTCGGTAACTGTCGTGGGCGACGGCGGAAAATCCAACTTCCTCCACGGATTTATATGGAATACCGACACCGATTACAACCGTATGACCGGCGACGGCGACGTTTACACTATTACATACAGACAGGTAGCTCCCGGTACCTACAGCTTCAAATTCTCGGCTAACCAGAGCTGGGATGATAACTGGGGTAAAAAGCCGGATGGGGTAGAGGGTGACTATCCCTCGAACGCCGCATTCTACGCCGGCGACAATATCCCGCTCGGATTGAGCTCATGGTGCGACGTGACCCTGACTCTCGATATTAGCTCTTTTAGCTATGACACAAAGCTCGGAGCAACCTACAAGATCGACCTTGTCGAGGTAGAGCCTCCCGCTACCGTGCCTGAGACTGTACCCGATACAGAACCCGCCACAGGAGAGCCGACGGCTCCGTCCTCCGATTCTTCTGAGGTTGAGCCCACCGAGACCCAGACAGAGCCCGAAACCGGGGAGCCCACTGCACCCGCAACTGAAGCTCCCTCGTCAGAACCCACAGAGGCTCCTACGGAGGCGCCTACCGAGGCTCCCACAGAGGCTCCGACCGAGGCTCCTACATCAGAGCCTACAGAAGCTCCGACAGAGGCTCCTACGGAAGCTCCCACAGAAGCTCCGACTGTTGCCCCGACAGAGGCTCCCACAGTTGCTCCTACAGAAGCGCCCACTGCGGCTTCGACGGAAACACGTACTGATATAACTCCTGCGTTTAAGAAGTCCCAGAAGATAAAGGTCGCCGTTAAAACAAAAAAGGTAAGCTACAAAAAGCTCAAAAAGACAGATGTAAAGATTAAAGATCTTTTCAATGTGACAAAGAACAAGGGTAAGCTCACCTTCGCAAAGCTTAAGAAAAACGCGGCTAAGCAGATCAAATTAAGCAAGAGCGGTGTTATAACCGTAAAGAAGAATACCAAAAAGGGCACCTATAAATTCAAGGTTATTATCACTGCGGCGGCTACAAAAAAATATGAAGCGGTTTCAAAGAGAGTAACCGTTAAAATAATTGTAAAATAGTTGTTACACGCGGAATTATTAGAATATTCATTAGGACGGGAGGATGCCTCCCGTCCTTTTGTCGTAATTTCCTACCAAATAAAAAACTAAAAGCTGCCGGTTTTCCGACAGCTAAAATTTGGAGCGGATAACGAGGCTCGAACTCGCAACGTCCACCTTGGGAAGGTGGCGCTCTACCAATTGAACTATATCCGCAAATCGTCCGCTACATATTATAATCTCATTTTATCAAATAGTCAATAAATAATTTGTAGATTTTTGTGGCGTTTGCGGAGCTTTTATGTTATACTAAGTTAGATATTAGTTTTAAGGGATGTTTTTATGTCTGTACGTATTAATCTGGGCGCGTGGGGTTCGGTGTTCGCTGTTCCGAGCGTTGTTGTCGACGAGCACATAAAGCTTGCCGGAGGTCAGCAGCTCAAGGTTCTGCTGTTCCTACTCAGAAATTCCGAAAATTCATATACATATAAGGAAATAGGCGACGCTTTGAGAATCCACGAGGATGACGTTAAGGATTGCGTCAGCTTTTGGGTGGATCGAAAGGTTATTTCCGACAACGGAGATGAGCTTGTTCCCCAAAAATCGGAGAGCAAAAAGTCTGAGAATACAAGCGAGCCAAAGAAAACCGAGCCTGTTAAACGGACTGTTACCCGGTTGCAGAAGCCCGATATAATATCGGCCGCGCAAAGGATCTCGTCCGATGAAAACCTGCAGCATATGCTGCCTATGGTCGAGGCGGCTCTCGCTAAGCCGCTTTCAAGCGGCGACACCGCCACGCTTGTAATGCTCTACGATACCTGCGGACTCCCGGCCGAGGTAGTAATAATGCTCGTTAATTATTGCGTCAGCGTTGGAAAGGCGAATATGCGCGCGATAGAGCGAATAGGCGTTAAATGGTCGGACGAGGGGATAAACACGATCGAGGCCGCCGACGAGAGAATAGCACGTTCAAAGAGCTCGAGTGCTCATTGGAGCCGCGTAAGGGCTGTTTTCGGTATGAGCAACGTAGGTTCTCCGACCGAGCGGCAGCTTGAATATGCCCGGTGTTGGCTCTCGGAATGGAAGTTTTCCGACGATATGCTCCGATGCGCGTATGAAACCTGCGTAGACAATACCGGAAAAGTATCGCTGGCTTATATCAATAAGGTGTTACAGCGCTGGCACGACGCCGGAATATCCGATCCGGAGGATATCAGCAAGCTCGATTCCAAAAAGCCCGCTAAAAAGAAGGGCGAAAAGGCCTCGTATGATATTAACGAGCTCGATAAGATCGACTGAGAGGTAAGCTATGGGTTACAGTAACGAAGTTAAGAAAAAAGCCGCGTCCGTCATCTCCGAGCGCAAGCTGAGCGCCGAGAGACGCGCGGATTATATGCGCGAAAAGATTTTTAACGAGATCCCCGAGGCCGCAGAGATAGAGCGCAAAATAGCGTCCTGCGGTATCAGAGCCGGACGCGCTGTTTTAGGCGGGGGAGACGTAAAATCAGAGCTTTCGAGCCTTAAAACCGAGAGCCTCGCCCTGCAAAGGCGTTTTGAGGAGCTCCTTCGGTCTCACGGCTACAGCGTAAGCGACGTTGAGCCCAAATATTTCTGCGAAAAATGCGGCGATACTGGATATATCGAGCTCGATAACCGAACCGTTATGTGTGACTGCCTGAAGCAGGCGAGGATAGAGGCCGCCTGCGATGAGCTGAACCGCAATTCCAGACTGAGTCTCTGCACCTTTGAAGATTTCAGCCTCAGCTATTACAGCAAAGAGATCCCCGACGGTTATCCGCGCTCGCCCTACGAGCAGATGAGAGCTATCCTAAAATACTGCCGAAACTACGCGGAAAACTTTACAACCTCTTCGGAGAACATTTTTATGCGCGGCAAAACAGGCCTCGGAAAAACTCACCTCAGCCTCAGTATCGCTAACGAGGTCATAAAAAAGGGCTACGGCGTGATCTACGCGTCGGCTCCCACGCTGGTGGCTCAGCTTGAAAAGGAACAGTTCTCTCGCGAAAAGCCCGAGAATTCAGTCGCCGATGTCATATCCGACTGCGACCTTCTAATTATCGACGATCTTGGCACCGAGTTTGTTAATTCGTTTTCAGCGTCAGCGGTTTATAACGTTTTTAACGCGCGGCTCAGCTCGCGCAAGCCCATGATAGTCAACACGAATCTATCGGCCGCCGAGCTCGAACAGACCTATTCCGAGCGCTTCGTATCAAGAATCTACGGCGAAGCGCGCAGGCTCAATTTTTTCGGTAAGGATATAAGAATTCAGAAAAAATAGCAAAAAGGTATTGACAAATCAATAATTTGTGATAGAATATTTATTGCTGTGAACAACGGCGTAAATATTGAGGAATAGTGTAACGGTAGCACGACAGACTCTGACTCTGTTTGTTGGGGTTCGAATCCCTATTCCTCAGCCAGAAAATGAG
>CACYDK010000212.1 GCA_902773155.1 uncultured Ruminococcus sp. | reverse complement strand
GCCTCGGTTTGGCAGGTCGTAATGGCTCCCGCGTACTTTAAGGATAATACTCAGCGCAAATACGTGGCTAAGCACGTTTCAAAAATACTCGATCTGGAGTACAAGGATGTACTGAGACAAACCAAGTACACCGACTCTTACTATACGATATTAAAACGCCGTATCGAGACTGACGAGCGCGAGGCTCTTTTAAAATTCATCGATAAGATGACCGACAAGTTCTCCGGCCTCGGGAACCTTATTATCCTTTACGACGACTACAAGCGCTACTATCCATACGACGATCTTGCCTCCACGGTAATAGGCTTTACCGGAGCCGAGGATCAGGGACTCGAGGGAATCGAGTATCAGTACAACGATTACCTGACCGGCACTCCCGGCCGTATTATTTCGGCACGCGACGCCCGCCAGACGGATATGCCGTTCCAGTTTGAGCAGAATGTCGACGCAAAGGACGGCTGCAGTATAACGCTCACGATCGACGAGACGATCCAGTCGATCGCGCAGAAATACATGAAGCAGGGAATTATCGACAACAAGGTCGCAAACCGCGGCGTTTGTATAATAATGAATGTAAATACCGGCGCGATTTACGCAATGGATGTCGAGGACGCCTACAACCTCAACGACCCCTACGAGCTAAGCGAGGACGATAAGGCTGATATCCGCCAGCTTCCCAAAAAGAAGCGCGCGGAGGCCGAGAGTGCGGCTCTCAGCAAGATGTGGCGTAATAAGGCTATCGCCGATACCTATTACCCCGGCTCGGTATTCAAGATGTGTACCGCCTCAATGGCTCTTAACGAGGGCACCGCAACCGACAACTCCACCTACTTCTGCGCGGGTTCATACCAGATCTATAACGAAGACATCGGATGTCACTACCGCGCGGGTCACGGAACCCAGACCTTCTTCCAGGCTATCGCGAATTCCTGTAACCCGGCCTTTATCCAGATCGGTATGGGGGTCGGAATAACAAAGTTCAAGGATTACTACCAGGCCTTCGGCTTCTCGGAGCCGACGGGAATCGACCTTCCCGGCGAGAGCGAGGACTACTTCTTTAAGGATATGGGCGAGGTCGACCTTGCCATCGGATCTTTTGGACAGGGCTTCTCGATCACTCCTATCCAGATGCTTACAGCCTGCGCCGCCATTGCTAACGGCGGAAATGTTGTACAGCCCTATGTTGTTCAGTCGATAACCGACGCCGACGGAAACGTGGTTAAAAATACCGAGACCGTAATTAAGCGTCAGGCTATCTCGTCCGAGGTTTCAAAGCAGATGTGCGATTACCTCGAGCGCAGCACCGAGCAGGGCGGACTGCACAACGGCTATATCGCCGGATACCGCGTAGGCGGAAAGACAGGTACTTCTCAGAAGCGTACATACACAGACGGAGTCGAGGATTATATCGCTTCGTTCTGCGGCTTCGCCCCGGCGGACAATCCGCAGGTCGCCTGCCTCGTGTTCTTCGACACGCCCTTAGGAGATTACTACTACGGCAGCCAGGTTTCGGCTCCCGTGTTCGTAAACATCATGAGTGAGGTCTTGCCTTATCTCGAGATTCAGGCCGAATACAGCGACGACGAAAAGGAATATGTCGACACCGTAACCGGCTCCTATATAGGGCTCAAGCTTTCAAAAGCCAAAAAGGCCGTCAAGGGCGACGGATTCACCTGTACGGTCAAGGGCTCGGGCGACACAGTTATATCTCAGATCCCATCTTCGTCGGCCAAGATCCCGACCGGCGGAAACGTCGTGCTCTATACCGACGAGGAGTCAGCTTCCGAGACCGTGACAGTACCGAAATTCATCGGCCTTACTGTAAGCGAGGCCAACAACGTAGCCGCGGCCTACGGCCTGAACATAAGTATGTCCGGCTCGACCTCGGAGGCAACCTCCGTTGTCGCCACCCAGAGCATCTCAGAAAACGAGAAGGTGCTCGAAGGAACGGTTGTTTCGCTTAAATTCGGCAGCTCTACGGTTGTCGGAGACTGATACAAAAGAAAGGAACGATAATATGATCATTTTCGCTGTATGGACGTTGATCACTGCGCTCGTTACGCTCGGACTCACCGCGCTTATCGGCAGATATCTTATCCCTTATCTGCACAAGCTCAACTTCGGTCAAACCATTCTCGACATCGGCCCTTCATGGCACAAAAATAAACAGGGCACGCCGGTTATGGGCGGAATAATGTTTATTATCGGTATCGCCTTTACTACAACCGTCAGCGTGATCCTTTACGTCATTTTCGGAACAGGTATTACCGGGGTTTATCAGATCGATCCGTCAAAAACCCTCGTCATGGTGTTTACCGGACTCGCGCTCGCGCTTATGCACAGCGGAATTGGCTTTATCGACGATTATATAAAGGTCGTAAAAAAACGTAATCTCGGCCTTACTGCGATCCAGAAGCTGGTTATGCAGTTTGCCGTTACAATAGCTTACCTCGCCGTTCTGGGGATCCTCGGCTACGGCGGAAAAACCACGATCCCCTTCGTGGGTCAGATCGACCTCGGATGGTTATGGTATCCTTTAGCCGCGATCGTTATCGTAGGCGTGGTAAACGCCGTTAACCTCACCGACGGAGTAGACGGACTCGACGGCTCGCTCACCTTTTTTGTGGCGCTGTTCTTTATGCTGATCTCAACAATGATCGGCTCTGTCGGAGTTTCTCTGCTTTCGGCCTCGGTCGCCGGCGGATGTCTCGGCTTTCTTGTGTGGAACTTCCACCCAGCAAAGGTATTTATGGGAGACACAGGCTCGCTCTTCCTCGGCGGAATGGTCTGCGCGCTCGCCTTCGCGGTCGATATGCCGGTATTGCTCCTTCCGCTCGGATTTGTATATCTCGCCGAGATGTTCTCCGTAGTGCTTCAGGTCGGCTACTTTAAGCTCACCCACGGAAAAAGGCTCTTCAAGATGAGCCCGATTCACCACCACTTTGAAATGTGCGGCTGGTCCGAGGTCAAGATAGTGACCGTTTTCAGCGTGGTAACAATCATATTCGGCATAATTTCGTTCCTGCTGGTTAGATTCGGATTATGACCCCAATTATCATAAAAAAGGAGACTTGCGTATGCTACCGTTCGCTCAGGTAATGCGAAAGGCTGACGCAAATAAATACTACGACGAAAAAGCCGCGCGCTCTCGGCAGAGACGCGGGTCAAAGCACGGAAGGTCGCGTTTTAGCCGTCCCAAATGGCTCGAGCGCGGAATGGGACTCGATCTGCAGTTTCTGTGCCTTGTGCTTCTGCTCGTTGTAATCGGACTCGTAATGATGTTCTCGGCGAGTCACGCCTCAGCTTATTACAATATGGACGGCGACAGTTACTTCTATATCCGTCGTCAGTCGTTGTTCGCTATAGGCGGCGTGGTGCTGATGATATTCATTTCCTTTATAAACTACAACAAGCTGCACAAGCTCGCCGTGCCTATGCTCATTTTCTCGTATCTTATACTCATAGTCGTGCTTGTGCTTCCGACCAAGGGCGACGATCCAAAGCGATGGATCAATCTGGGTCCCATAAACATTCAGGCCTCGGAGATCACTAAGTTCGCGATTATTTTGTTCTTTTCCCACTGGGCAAGCGTTTACTACGACAAAATGCAGTACGCGCGCTACAGTATTTTCCCCGGAATGGTTGTTTTCGGTTCTACGGCCGGGCTTCTCTTCCTCGAGCCGCATTTCTCCGGAATGGTCATCATCTTCATCCTGACCCTCATAATGCTTTACGAGGGCGGTATGGACGTAAAATGGATATTCATTCTGCTGGCGGTTATAGTCGGGGCGGTGCTGATAGCTATGCCTACGGGAATACTGTCCTACGCCATGAAACGACTTGGCGGCTGGGGACAGGCGCTCAACCCGACTACAAACAAGATGTGGAACGATACCTGGCAGACGCGTAACTCGCTTTACGCCATAGGCTCCGGAGGCTTGTTCGGCCTCGGACTCGGACAGTCGAGGGAAAAATACCTCTACATCCCCGAGCCTCAGAACGACTTTATCTTCGCGGTCGTCTGCGAGGAGATCGGTCTTGTCGGCGCGCTGATCATTCTTATCATTTTCGCTTGGCTCGTATGGCGCGGAATCACCCTTAGCCTCAGAGCGAAGGATCGCTTCGGCCGTTTGCTCGGAATCGGACTTTCTGCCCAGATAGGCGTACAGGTCGTGCTGAATATTCTTGTTATTACCGACTGGCTGCCTAATACCGGTATCAGTCTGCCGTTCTTCAGCTACGGAGGAAGCTCGCTTTTGATGCTCCTTGCTCAGATGGGCGTCGTGCTGTCGATATCGAGAACGGCTAATATAGAGAAGCAGTAGGAGGGATTGCCGTGAAGATCATTTTTGCCTGCGGCGGAACCGCAGGACACATAAACCCCGCTCTCGCGGTCGCCGGCTTCATCAAGGAGAAGGAGCCGAGATCCGAGATTCTGTTTATAGGCAATGCGGGAGGAATGGAGGAGAGGCTGGTTACAAACGCCGGCTTTCCTATAAAGCTCATTAAAATCAGCGGCTTCGCGCGCAGCCTGAGCCCAAAGGCGATCAAAAAGAATATACAGACAGCCGTGCGCACGCTGACCTCATCGAGCGCGGCAAAGAAAATAATCAAAGACTTCAACCCCGATATTGTCGTCGGTACCGGCGGCTATGTAGCGGGGCCGGTGCTTCACGCAGCGGCCGGACTCAAAATCCCGACTGTTATTCACGAGCAGAACGCCTATCCCGGCGTTACGAATAAAATGCTCTCAAAAACCGCCGAAAAGGTTATGCTCGCGATCGCGGACGCAAGAGAGCATTTTGACAAGAACTGCGACTGCGTAGTTACCGGAAATCCCGTAAGACGCGAGATCATAAACGCCGACAAGGCCGAAGCTCGCCTCAAGCTCGGGCTCGATTCACGCCCCGTAGTGCTCTCGTTCGGAGGCTCTCTGGGCGCTCAGCGCATCAACGAGGGCGTCGCGGATCTTGTAGCCCGAAGCGCTAAGGATAAGGCCTACCAGCATATCCACGCCTACGGAAAATACGGTAGCTTTTTCCCTGAGCTCCTTAAGGAAAAAGGTGCCGACCTCGACAACAGTCCAAACCTCGATATAAGAGAATACATAGATAATATGGCCGAATGTATGGCCGCCGCGGATATCGTGATATCACGCGCAGGAGCTATCACGCTCTCTGAGATTCAGGCTCTCGGCAAGCCGTCCGTGTTGATCCCCTCTCCCAATGTGGCGGAGAATCACCAGTACCACAACGCTATGGCTCTCGTCAATAACGGAGCGGCCGAGATAATCGAGGAGAAGGATCTGACCGGCGAGCTTCTGATCGAGAAGGTCGACGCTCTGCTGAAAAACCCCGAAAAGCTCCGCGAATATACCGAAAACGCCCGTAAAATGGCGATCGTTGACGCTAATGAGCGGATCTACGCGGTAATAAAACAAGTACTCAAGCAGTATAAATAATCACATTTTTTGAAGCCCTCACATAGAATAAGTCGGTAAATACTTATTTCGGGGTGCTTCGAATGTCTGAATTCATAATCAACGGCAAAAAACGCTTAAGCGGAGAGGCGGAGGTTCAGGGCTCAAAGAACGCCGCCCTTCCCATTCTCGCCGCGACGCTTCTTACAAAGGGCGAGAATGTGATACTCAACTGTCCGGCTCTTTCCGACGTAGACGCCGCGACGCGTATCCTGCGCTGTCTCGGCGCTGATGTTTCAAGGCAGGGGAGCGCGCTTCTGATAAACTGCGATGGTATCAGCTGTCCCGTTGTTCCCGACTCGCTAATGCGCGAAATGCGCGGCTCGATAGTTTTTCTCGGGGCAATGCTGGCTCGGTGCGGCCGTGCAAGGGTGAGTTATCCCGGCGGATGCGAGCTCGGCCCCAGGCCGATAGATTTACACCTCAAGGCGCTGAGGGCTCTCGGAGCCGAGATCAGCGAGCGCCACGGAGTGTTGGAGTGCACGGCGTCAAAGGGGCTCAAGGGCGCGAAGATCGCGCTTTCCTTCCCGAGCGTGGGTGCGACCGAGAATATTATACTCGCCGCGGTCTGCGCCGACGGAACAACAACGATAACCAACGCCGCCCGGGAGCCCGAGGTCGTCGACCTTTGCGATTTTCTCTGCGAGGCCGGAGCCGAAATATACGGAGCGGGCGAGGGAACGGTCGTGATCGAGGGAGTAAAAAGCCTCGGCGCGGCTTCTCATACAATAATCCCCGACCGTATAGTCGCGGCTACTCTGATGTCGGCCGCGGCCGTCACAGGCTCGGAGATCGTACTTAAGGATATCGTCGCCTCTCACCTCGGGGCTGTCATCCCGGTTTTCGAGGAGGCAGGCTGCGAGATAAAGAGCTACAGAGGAAGCCTCAGGATAAAGGCTCCCGAAAGGCTCTCGGCTTTGTCGCTTCTGCGCACGATGCCCTATCCGGGCTTTCCAACCGACGCTCAGGCTCCGCTTATGGCTGTCGCCTCGGTGTGCAGAGGTACCTCGGTTTTTGCCGAAAATATTTTTGAGAGCCGCTACAAGCATGTCGACGGACTGCGCCGCCTCGGCGCGGATATCGATATTGAGGGCAAGGTCGCCGTTGTAAAGGGAGTTGAGACTCTCTACGGCGCAAAGCTTCAGGCGCACGATTTGCGCGGAGCAGCCGGACTTCTCATTGCCGCCCTTTGCGCCGAAGGCAAAAGCCGGCTGTCCGGTATTTGCTACCTTGAGCGCGGCTATGAAAGCTTCGAGACAGTGCTCAGCTCCCTCGGAGCGGATGTAATGAAGGTATAAGTAAAAGTCAGCAAGGCTGACGGGTATTAGAAAAAAAGGAAAGGAGGAAGCTATGGACGAGAAAAGACCTCAGCGAAGACGCGAGTTGAGCCCGCAGGAGCGAAAGAACCTTGAAAAGCAGCATGAAAAAGAGAAGAAAATAGCGGGCAAGCAGGCCAAACGCGACGCGAAATACCGCGAGGAAGCCCGCCGCAAAGCTCGCTTTGAGGGCAGAGACTCGCACATCGTAGTCGAGATTCCGGCACGTCCCGAGCCTCCTAAAAAGAAACGCAGAAAAAAGAGTCTGCCGGATATAATCGAGAGAGAAACCGACAAGCGCGTCCGCGATATGGATCCGACCGATCACAGCGACGGCGGTTACTATGTTAACGAGGTCGGAGTCAGAAAGGCTCAGGCCGAGCGTGAGCGCGAAAAACGCCGCAAAAAACAGCCCAAGCCGATGTCCCCAAAGGTTCGTCGCCGCAGGAGGATAATCGTCTCCATACTGATAATCGTTGCGGTAATGATCGTCGGCATAGTCCTCTCGCTGACGGTGCTTTTTAAGACCGAGAAAATAGTTGTCAAAAACAACAAATATTACGATGATTCCACTGTCCTCAGCTTCACCAATGTAAGCGAGGGGCATAACATATTTACAGCCGCTATGTTCGGCGATACCAAGAGCATCAGCGACGCGCTTCCCTATGTGAAATCCGCGAAAATCAGCTTCGAGATCCCAAGCACGCTGATAATCACCCTCGAAAACCAGACCCCATATTCTTCGCTTAAGAGCGACGGCTCCTACTATCTTGTGAGCGAGGAGAACCGTATTCTCGAGGAGGTCGATAATAAGCCCTCCGACCTTATGTTTGTTGACGCGCCTAAGCTGAAATCCACCGATCTCGGCGATTATGTCGAGTTCGAAAAACAGAACTATACCGACGCGATGGACGACATTATGACAAGCCTTGTCAAGCACGATTACAAGGACGTCACCGCGATAAACCTTAAGCGTATTTCAAATATTACGCTGACCTACGACAACCGCATACTGATAAAGCTCGGTATGCCGGATAATCTCGACTATAAGATTCGAACGGCATTTACTATCATTAATACAAAGCTCGATCCGCGCAACACCCGTATGATAAAGGGCGTGCTGAACGTGTCGAACTGCAAGAGCACCAAGCGTTCGTTCTGGCGCGAGGGAGCGGTGATAGAGGAGACCGAGAAGCCTACGAAGCCCTCGACGGCTCCTTCTACGACCGAGCCCGAAACAGAGCCAGAAACTGAGTACGAATTCGTCGAGAGCGCGACCGAGGCCTGGGAGGATTATTCCGACGACTCGAACGACTATACCTGGGAGCCCGACGACGGTTCCGGCGATTACTACGACGACGGCTCAGGCGATTACTACGACGACGGATCAGGCGATTACTACGACGACGGCTCCGGCGATTATTACGACGACGGATCAGGCAATTACTACGATGATGGTTCCGGCGATTACTACGACGACGGTTCGGGTAATTATTACGACGACGGCTCGGGCGATTATTCCGAC
This sequence comes from uncultured Ruminococcus sp., assembly GCA_902773155.1. Lineage (GTDB taxonomy): Bacteria > Bacillota > Clostridia > Oscillospirales > Acutalibacteraceae > Ruminococcoides. The sequence continues at coordinate 4,627 of CACYDK010000212.1, read as the reverse complement.
GACGTTCCCAACTATGATTATTCCGAGTAGTGAAATTTGACCGTAAATCCGACGAAAAACCATAGCTTTTTTCCTCCGAGTTTTAGTGAATAAGCGGAAAATCGCTGATTTATACGGTTTTTTGGTAAAAAATTTTTTAAAGCATATTTACTTTTTAGAAAAAATATGTTACTTTATTATGGTAAATGAATTGTTTATAATGCATAGTTGCGCATTTACGTATACAGTATGTAAAAAACGCTGAAACAGGAGGATGTTAAAATGGCTTTTACATTAGAGTTAGAAAGTGAGTATATGCCGGTAATTAAGGTAATCGGTGTAGGCGGAGGCGGCGGAAACGCCATCAATCGAATGGTTACCTCCGAGGTTAAGAATGTTGAATTTATCGCGATTAATACAGATGACCACGTTCTCAGACGCTCCAAGGCGTCTCAGACGATCCAGATAGGCGAGAAGCTTACAAAGGGCAAGGGCGCCGGATCTCAGCCCGAAATCGGCAAGCAGGCCGCAGAGGAAAGCAAGGACGAGATCGCCGCTATCCTTAAGGATACCGATATGGTATTCGTTACAGCCGGTATGGGCGGCGGAACAGGCACAGGCGCCGCTCCCGTAGTAGCTAAGATCGCTAAGGATATGGGTATCCTCACCGCGGCTGTCGTTACAAAGCCCTTTGCCTTTGAGGGTAAGAGAAGAATGGCTCAGGCCGAGCAGGGAATCCAGGAGCTCGCCGCCTGCGTAGACTCTCTTATCATCGTTCCCAACGAGAGACTCAAGTATGTTTCCGATACACCCATCACCCTCCAGAACGCTTTCGCTATCGCCGACGACGTTCTCCGTCAGGGTGTACAGTCCATCTCCGACCTCATTCTCGTTCCCGGATTTGTAAACCTCGACTTCGCGGATGTTACATCTGTAATGAAGGACGCCGGCTACGCTCATATGGGTATGGGTTACGCTACAGGTAAGGACAAGGCTATCGAGGCTGCCGACGCCGCTATCTCCAGCCCGCTTCTCGAGACCTCTATCGACGGCGCTAAGGGCGTTATCATCAACATCACCGCTTCGCCTGATATCTCGCTCGATGATATTGACGCCGCTTCCACAATGATCAAGGATAAGGTAAGCGACGACGCGAACATCATCTGGGGTTCCGTTATCGACGAGAAGATGGAGGACGCTATCAGCGTTACCGTTATCGCCACAGGCTTCAACGCCGACGGAAAGCCGGTTAAGAAGAACGACGATAACGTTCTCACCGACGATAAGAATACAACCGAAGACGATGATGACGACGACGATACCTTCTACGACATCATGTCTATCTTCAACAAGTAATATAATAACCGCCGGGCAGTTCCGTTTTGGAACCGCCCGGCTTTTTCATTTTGTATTAAACACGGATTATGCTGTTTTATTAAAGCTTTTAAAACCAGTCGAGAATATTTTCGAAAAAACTTTTCGAGCAAAGTTAATCCTCGGCCGGAATATTCCGGCACAGAGAGCTGTTTTTGTACGCGGGGTCGTAGGTTACCTCCCTGATAAGGGTGATGAAATCGGGGATGATCACCGGGTCGCTCTCGCTCAGCAGCTCAACCTCCATATACGCCTGCTTTGTCCAGAAGGGGAATACGTCGATTTCATAGTAGACTCCGCCGTGCATAAGGCAATATCTGTCCTTTTCGATGGTGCCGATTTGAGTGTTTTGCGCCAGAAGCGTTTCGTATTCCTCGCGGCTTATCCGTTTTTCGGTCTCGACCCTGACAAGCTCGGAGATTTTTTCCTTCTTCGTTAGTATATAGATGTTCCGGTCGTTCTCGCCTCTTTCTCTCAGCCTGAATCGGCCGTTTTCTCCGTCAAGATAGGTCTGGCGTATGTGCGATTTTGAGCAGACAAGGTTTTTTAACAGCTCAAGGTCGGGGTATCTGATCAGGTATTTGCGCTCGATCTCGAGCGGTTTGGGAATACCGAGAAAAGCCTTGACCTCTCGCAGGAGTATCTTAAATTTCGCCTCGAACTCCGGCATAACCGGAATAAAGCGGTAGTGCGGATTACCGCACCAGGCTCTCAGCGAGCGTTCGTTGATTCTTCTCGCCGAGTCGCGCGATTCTGTTCTTGCCTCGCTTAAGCTGTAAAAGGTGTTTTCGCCCGAGGAGGTGCTGTCCATATGAAAAACAGCGTCGTAGCGGTCGCGCAGGTCGACCTCGCAGAGTCCGAGCTCGGTCTTTAGCCTCTCAAATTCGGCGTCATTCAGGTAAACCCGGCTGTCCATAAGCCCGCGGTCAAAAATGATGACGGCGTTCTCGCGGTTTTCGGCCAGAGCCTCGAGCTCGGCCTCATGTTTTAGCTGTCTTTTTGCGATTTCCTTCTGAAACTCATAGGCGGGCTTGCCCTCGCGGTCAAAGCCCTCGCTCAAAAGCTCCGTGGCCGCCTCGTTTGCGCAGAAAACGCTGAATCCAAGCTCCGTAAGCTTGTTCTCGAGCAGCTTGATCGCCTCGCTTTTTCCGCCTCCGGGGCCACCGGAGAGCACGATTTTTGTTGTATGCTTCATTCCACCGTCGTCTCCTTTCCGCTTTACAAGCTTTCCTTTGACCTTATTATAGCGCGTTTTAGCGTAGAATAATTGATTAATAGAATAATAACGACAAAAACTTTATCTCGCTAAACTATTTATACCCCGGAATTCTTGACAGCAGGGATAAACGGTGATAAAATTGTCTCGGAAAAACATAAACCGCTTTGCGGATGAAAGGATGAAAGTTATGCAGAACATTGATTGGTCAAATCTCGGCTTCGGCTATATTCAGACCGAGAAAAGATATGTTTCCAATTTTAAGGAAGGAAAATGGGACGACGGAGCGATTACAGACGACGCTAATATTGTAATAAACGAGTGCGCCGGCGTATTACAGTACGCTCAGACCTGCTTCGAGGGCTTGAAGGCCTATACTACCGAGGACGGCAGAGTAGTTACCTTCCGCCCCGACTTAAACGCGGACAGGCTTATCGACTCCTGTAAGCGTCTTATGATCCCTCCGATTTCCAAGGAGAAGTTTTTAGAGGCTGTTGACGCCGTAGTAAAGGCTAATATCGACTATGTACCGCCCTATGGAAGCGGCGCTACTCTTTACATAAGACCCTATGTTTTCGGCACAAACCCCGTCATCGGCGTTAAGCCTGCCGACGAGTATCAGTTCAGAATCTTCGTTACTCCTGTTGGTCCCTATTTCAAGGGCGGCGCTAAGCCGATCACTATCCGCGTAAGCGACTATGACCGCGCGGCTCCTCACGGAACCGGACATATCAAGGCCGGCCTTAATTACGCCATGAGCCTCTACCAGATCGTTGACGCTCACGAAAAGGGCTTTGACGAGAATATGTACCTCGACGCGGCTACACGCACTCACGTTGAGGAAACCGGCGGCGCTAACTTTATCTTCGTTACTAAGGATAACAAGATCGTCACCCCGAAGTCGGGTTCGATCCTTCCGTCTATCACCAGAAGAAGCCTTATGGTCGTCGCTGAAAAGTACCTTGGACTCGAGGTTGAGCACAGACCCGTTGCTCTCGAGGAGGTCAAGGACTTCGCCGAATGCGGACTCTGCGGCACCGCGGCTGTAATCTCTCCGGTAGGCAAGATAGTCGACCACGGCGAGGAGATATGCTTCCCCAGCGGTATGGATGAGATGGGACCCATTACTAAAAAGCTTTACGATACCTTAACAGGAATCCAGATGGGTCGTATCGAAGCTCCCGAGGGTTGGATCAGAACTATAAAAGAATAATTGATAATGATGGTCGGGCAACAGGTTCTTCATTGCAGGAGCTTTGTTTCCCGACCGGCTTTTTTGTTTTGCAAAGAAGTATAGATAAAGAAGTATAGATATCAATTATAAAAGATTGACTGACAGCGGTAATGGTTGTATAATATACTAAATATGATGTTTGACCTCGTTTTGGCAAAGGAGGAACTATGAAAGGCATTATTTTAGCAGGCGGGTCGGGGACAAGGCTCTATCCGCTGACAACAGTTACAAGTAAACAGCTCCTTCCCGTATATGACAAGCCGATGATATATTATCCTATGTCGGTTCTTATGAACGCTGGCATTCGTGACATTTTAATAATTTCAACTCCCGAGGACACGCCTCGCTTCAGGGAGCTTTTCGGCGACGGCAGCCAGTTCGGCATTTCGCTGTCCTATGCTGTTCAGCCGAGCCCTGACGGCCTCGCTCAGGCGTTTATTATCGGCGCGGATTTCATCGGCAGCGACAGCGTTGCTATGGTGCTCGGCGATAACATCTTTGCCGGTCACGGTCTCAAAAAGCGCCTTAGAAAAGCCGCCTCGCAGGAGAGCGGAGCGACAGTTTTCGGATACTATGTTGATGATCCAGAACGATTCGGCATTGTTGAGTTTGATAAGGATGGCAAGGCGATTTCAATTGAGGAAAAGCCTAAGAATCCTAAGACTAATTACTGCGTTACGGGCTTGTATTTCTACGATAATCGAGTTGTTGAGTACGCTAAGAATCTGAAACCCTCAGCTCGAGGAGAGCTTGAGATTACCGATCTCAACCGCATTTATCTCGAGAACGGCGAGCTCAATGTTGAACTTCTCGGACAGGGATTC
>CACYDK010000211.1 GCA_902773155.1 uncultured Ruminococcus sp. | reverse complement strand
GTGCTATTTTTATGAATGGCTAAACTCCGGGAGAAGCATAATTTTGAAAAACTGTTCAATCGTTACACAAGAAATACAGATATGAATATACCGGATTTATCGAACACTACGATATCTTGACTCTGCATTTAAGGGTGATTCCGTTTGTCTTAACCGTTATGACGGTAGTGCCCTTTTGTTTGGCTTTGATCACACCCTTTGAATTAACTGTCGCGATTTTACTGTTCTTTGATTTGAAAATAGCTTTACCGATTTTTCCCTTGATTTTTAAAGTAAAGGTTTTTCCCTTCCTTATGGTGCGCTTTGTTTTGTTCAAAGTTGGATTCTTGATCTTCACCTTAATTGAAGTCTTTGTCTCGGAATTTGAAACGGTGATTTTCGCTGTACCTTTTTTCAGAGCGGTAAGCTTGCCTGATTTGCTGATTTTAACGACCTTTGTATCACTGCTTTTAAATGACGCTTTATGGTCATAGGTATTTACAAAATCGATCTTTATATCAGCTTTTCCCTTTACATATAAGCTTTTGGGAGCGCTTTTGATTTTGATTTTGGGCGCGGGAAGCTTATCGGGAGAATCCTTTCCACCGATAAGTCTGAGCTTGACGTAGCGCTGATAACCGCTAACGTCCTCGTCGCCCTCCTCCTTCCATTCGCTGTTCTCAAACCAACGCACGCCCGCGTCGATAACCTCGTACTCACACCACGAAGCGAGCAGCTGCTCGTATTCAAATGCTGAATGGAATGCCGTGATCAAACCCGAGGGAGCGTTATTGAGCGCGGATTTTTCGGCATAGATAATGTACATTACACCCTCGCCCTTGCTGTAAAAATTATTTGCGACATTAGGAGAAAGAGATGTGCTGACATATTCGGGATGTTTGAAAATTTTGCCCTTTGCGGCTCTGAGATTTTTGAGAGTGTTGTTCTCTCCCGCGATAAATCGCGAGGCGTAAGGCTCCGCTCCGCTGTAAAGAATGAGGCTGTCGGTAGCCTTGTGGCGTTTTAGCTCGGTATCGCAGGCGTGATTAAGAATCGAAATCATCGGTTCAAAGCCCTCGCCGAAATCTCTCAGCGCCATATTGTAGAAGTCGGTTCCCTTGTTGTTAACGCCGAACATAGCGGTGTAAAAGCTCTCGCTCTGGTACGCGGACATAGCCGCTTCATCAGCAGTGTCGTCGAATATTTTTGCTAAACCTGAATTATGCGAAAGATAATCATCTCTCCAAAGCTCGTAGGTTTTCGGCGTTATTCTTCGGTAATTACTGTCGTCAAAGCCTGTATACTCTATTTTGCTGTCAGAGGTAACCTTGACCTTGCATTTAAAGTAGGTTGTTCCTACCGCGGCGATAACATAGGTTGTTCCCTTTTTAAGACCCGTTATCCTGCCGCTGTCGGAAACAGAGGCGATCCTGTTGTCGTTCGAGGAATAAACAACGTCGCTTATGTCAGCGCCTCCGATGATGAAATCGACGGTTTCTTTGCCCTTAAGCGTGGCCGACTTAATGTTCTGCGTCGGTTCCTCGGAGAATACGCCTATATTATGATTATCGGCATAAGTTTTTACATCTTTTGAAGCGTTGCCGACAATATACATCCCGTCCTTGAATTTGAGCGATTCATAGCCGTTGCTACAGTCCACATAGTACTCAAGCGCCTGCACGCCGACTGACTTTAAGCTGTCGGAAATAATAAGTTTGGTCGCTGAATCATTCAGAGCAAACGCTCTGGGAGCGATTTCTTCGACATCATCAGAAACGGTAAAGGCTTTTTCGTCCGATTTCGGCACGCATAGGAGAGTTTTGCCGTCAGCCGAATAAAGAACTCCGTCGATTGCCTTGTACTTTTTATCGGCGTCAAATCTTATTTCCGTACACAAAAATGAATTTGGATTAAAGCTTTTTAGCGAGTCGGGGATTTTTACGGTAAGCTGGTCTTCACCAAAAGCGTAGAACGCCATCTCCCCTATTTCCTGAACAGAGCCGAGATCGAGCTCTCGGGCTGACTGAAGCTCGGCAAAAGCGTAGTCATCAACTGCTTTAACACTGTCGGAAAGTTTGACCTTCTGCAAACCTGACTTTAAAAAAGCGCGGCTTCCGATTTTTTTCAATGTTCCGGGCATTTTTACCTCGGTTACAAGATCAGCGCCTATAAAAGCGTAAGGAGCAATACTCTCTGTACCGCTCGGTATCTTATATATATACTCGGGGTTTTCTTCGCCGCTTTCGGAATTATAGCCCTTTTCCTTGGGGTAATAAACAAGCGTCTTTTTGTCCTTTGTATATACAACGCCGTCCTTCGTGATGTAGCCTTCGTTCGTTTTCTTAACCGAATATTTATCGGTGACAATACCGGCGAAGGCGCCGTTTTCAAGCTTAATATTATCGGGAAGCTCAAAGCTCTTCACGCTTGTCGACTCAAAGGAAAGTTTACCGACCTTTTTAAGATTGTCTGTAAAGGTCACAGAATCGAGAGTATCCGAAAGCTCTGAGAAAGCTCCCTCACCTATTTTACTTCCGTTAAAAGAGAGCGAGGACAGCCCGCAGCCCTTAAAAGCGTAATCGCCAATGGAATCAAGGCTCTCTGGGAACCCGTCGATATCAAGCTTTGAACACTTCGCAAAAGCGTAGGCTCCTATTTTTTCAAGCTTATTCGGCAAAGAAATATTTTTCAGATCATCGCAGTTATAGAACAGTCTTTCAGGGATTATTTTGATTTTATTGTTCATAACCACGTTCGACATTCCGCTGAAAGCAAAAGCGTATTCTCCGATACTCTCAAGGTTTTTCGGAAATCCGAAATACTTTAGCTTTTTATCAAAAAGGAACGCTCCTTCACCGATAGATTTTACATTTTTATTAAGCGAAACGGACTCAAGCGAAGTACAGTCCGAGAATGCTCCTTTGCCAATGTCCCCCAAAGAAGAGCTAAAGCTAACATCCTTAAGATGTGAGCAAGCTTCAAAGGCATACTCGCCTATGCTGTCGAGCTCTGCTTCGCAGTTAACCGCAACAATATTGAGATTACCGCTGAACGCGCCGTCACCGATAGCTGTAACTTTGCAGCCGTTTTCGAGTTCGGTGTGAATATTAAGGTATTTTTCGTCGCCTTCATAGCCTGTTACTGTGGCGCTTGCGCCTTTGATTTCGTAAACAAAACCATTCTCGCGGTACTCTCCGTCCGCTGCGCTCGCTCCGAACGGAAGCGTTACGGTGAACACTGAAAGTATTATAACAAACGACAATACAATGGATAATATTTTCCTCATAAATACTACACCTCTCAAATAAATTCTTGAATTTATTATATCATTATCAGTATTCTGTTTTCAATACCTTTAATCGTAAATGCGGCGAAATCATAAGCACGTTAACAGGATAAACAGCTGAACTCTATATAAAAACACCCCTCGCATTTTTTTGCGAGGGGTGAAAATCTTTTATCAAGGCTTAAGCGGCCTTTGCTACGTTGTATTTTTCGAGAAGATTGTCGTACTCGTCGATGCTCTTTTTCAGCAAATCCATAAAATCGTTCTCGGTATACAAACCGTCGGAATTCGCTGTAACGCCCTTAAAATTCAGAGGAACGATACAGGGATGCACAGTTAAATCAAGCAATGAAACGTTGCGCAGCTGGTCGGTAGTCTGATAAACCAAATCAACAGTACAGAACTTCTTGCCCTGCGCGTCCTTCCAGCGGCTGAAAACGATCTTGGAGCCGATAGGAGTCTTTGCTTCTATCGCGCCGGGGAGCTCGTAATTCTCAACTCCCATAGCTGCCAGAATGCTACCGATGTTGGAGTCGTGTCCGCACAGGAAGGTAAATTTACGTCCCTCTGCGGTAAGCTCCTTATTTATCTCCTGCAGGATAGGATGAGCGACGTTTGAAGCGATCAGCGGCGCTGTAAAGAGCACATCGCCGTAAACATCCTTGACCTCTGAAACCTGCTTCCACTGATCGTAAGTCAGATTCTTTCCGAAGGCGGCTTCAACCGCTGTCGGAGCCTCGTAATACTGGAGCACAAGCGCGTCGCTTACGGAGCAGGCGGTCTTGAGCGTTCCTTTGACAGACGGCTCGGCGTCATCCTTAAGGATTATTTCCGAATCATCTGTACTGAAAGCCGGAACCTCCCCGGTTTTATATGCCTCGGAATTCTCAAAATCAATGATATCGGATATCATTTTATAATTATCGGAGAGACCCTTTACCTTGTCGGCATACAACTCCCAAATCTGCTTTTCGGCGTCGGCGCTGTATTCGGGAGTACAGAACGTCAGCTTAGGGGTGAACACGGGATTCATTTTTTCAAACTCGCCCTTGGTTTCGATCTTCATATTTGCCGTAGGGAGCATACCCGCTGTAAAATACTGCGCGGTAGCCATCGTGCGCTGTCTTGTGTTTGCGTAAATGCGCACCTCGTTCTCATCCGGATGATAATTCTCGGGGATGAGCTTTTCGGACTCGAGCCATTTGCGGAAATACTGTCCCATCTCGGTTTCAAGAATGCCGCCACGAAGGGAAAGCTCGCTGGGATTCGACGACCAGTCGAACCACTTGTAAGGCGTTATAGTTCCGAGCACGGAACCGCCCGAGCTCAGCGGAGCGCGTATATTATGCCTCGAGAACACAACGACCTGCTCAAGCTCATATCCGTCACGGGACAAACTTCCCACCGGAACAATCGGCTCGTCCTTAGACTCTTCGCCCTTTGCCTTTTTTACGGTCAGCGTAAGGGAACTGCTCAGCTTCTTCCCCTTTGCATTTTTTGCCTTGGTTGTTACCGTGATTTTCGCGGAGCCAGCCTTTTTCGCACTTACCTTGACATAGCTTCCGCTGACCTTTACCGAGGCGACGGAAGCCTTGCTTGATTTCGCGGTAAAAAGCTTGGACGCCTTTCCGCTGACCTTGACCGTTACCTTAAAACTCTTTTCCGCCGTCTTTTTTTCAGCCGGGATCGTAACGGTCGCCTTCTTCGCGATAGCGATCGACTTTACGTATTTCTTTGCCGTCTTTGCCTGCACGCCTGTACCGAAAGCAGAGCACGCGAGTATCGCACAAAGAATAACGCTCATAGTTTTCTTAATACTTTTCATTTTTTCCTCCTTTGGTGTTTTATCACAAGCCGCCGGACAAATCAAAGAATTGATTATTTGAGCGGCGATATTTCATCAATACAATCCTTTATCTTGTAAGTGTCTATGCTCGGATTCGCTTTATATTATGAAGTTAGCGTATTCACTGTATATAATTCTATATCATTAAATCAGATAAAGTCAAGAAAAATTTCACGAACAAAGATAAGGTTCATAAACGGCCGTTCAATAATTCAGCTAAAACTTAGAATATATCAGTCAGTCGCCGAGGCCATTATTACAACAAAGCGATCCAGGGTTTGGTCGTAGACTGTCAGGCAAAGCGTCCCCCACCACTCGTGACCGTCGTCAAAATAGTCAGACCAGTTCGTATCCCATTCGTAAACTTCAAGCTTGTCTGTCCCGTTCGGGAATATAGCTGCATTGAAGCGTTCAAAATCCTTGCCGGTGTAGCTGTTTTGATGCGGTGGATTCAGAAAAGCCCTACGGTAGTTAAGCTTTCCTTTTTGACATTCTGACGAAAACAACTCCTCAGTGGGAATACATTTGCCCGTAGCTTCGCCGGGATCGCCCTCCCATTCATCACAAAGTATGCCGTATGCAGATATAAGCGCCTTGCGGTGGGATTCATAACCGTGATAACTCTCATCCTTAACGAAGCAGTAATCCAAAACAAGTTCGGGGTACTCGTCTGACAACGGACAAAAGGTAATTTCTTTCTGTTTCGGCGATCCCATCAATTCCCTTTTGCTCCCGACATCATCCTCAGCAACAACGCCAAAGAGCGTTTCGTGAACAATAGCGTCAACAAACGCCTTACGGTTTCTGTATCCGTAAGGAATGGCAACTATTGTATACCACTTCCCGGGATAATCCCAACTCTCCTGAAAATAGTCCTCAACCGGATGACGATCGATCACCTCAGTAATATTCGGGCATGTTTTACGTACGATCGCGAGGGCTTCCCTATGTATCTCATCCCTTAATTCAGCCGCATATTTCAAATCCTGTTCACTATATTTTGACATAACCGCGCTCCTCCGAAAGTCTTATAACACCATAATAACGAATTAGCTCCGGTTTGTAAAGAGAATAATGACTTCCTTATAACACAGATGAATACATAATCTAAACACCTCGTGCTCTTGTTCGAGTACGAGGTGTTTTTTTGCTTAATTGTATAGTCTTTTTAATATGAAACTATTTAGATATCTTTCGCTCTGAGGATCCTCATAGCGTACAGAACGCAGAGCATGCACACGCCCGTGTCGGCTATTACAGACATCCAAATCTGAGCCATTCCGAAGAAAGCGAGCACGATCACCGCCGCTTTTATCAACAGAGCAAAAGCTATATTTATTTTTGCAGTCGCGACAGTTTTACGGGCGATCCTAAGCGCGAACGGAAGAGTTTTAAGATTGCCTGATGTCAGTACTGCGTCCGAGCTTTGGATCGCGGCGTCGCTCCCAAGTCCCATAGCGATTCCGCAATCGGAAGCCGCTATAACCGGCGAGTCGTTTATTCCGTCGCCGACAAAGCTAACTACTGAGCCGTTTTTCTTCAGCTCGTTTACATATTCAAGCTTCTGCTCCGGGTAAAGCCCGGCCTTAACCTCGTCGAGACCTAGCTCTGAATTTATTATTTCTGCATTTTCTGGAGCGTCTCCTGTCAGCATAACAAGACGTTTTATCCTCAGATTCTTAAGTCGGCTCTTTATCTCAACCGACTCCTCCCTAAGCTTATCGACCAGTTCAATAGCTCCGATAAGCTCGCCGTCGCAGGTCAGGACAACCGCGGCGTCTTTGGGGACGTCCACTAAAAGCGATTTTTTGTTGCCGCAGAAATATATACTTCCCTTATACTCGGCGCTCACGCCTGATCCCGCATGCTCCTCGTAGCCGCTCATTTCAAGCAGCTCGCCGTTATAGCTATCTCTTATCGCCTTGGCTATGGGATGGGACGAATGGCGCTCGCAGGACGCGCACAGCGCAAGGATCTCGTCGCAACAATAATTCTTATAAAGAATTATTTTGTTCACCCTAAGCTTTCCCTCAGTCAATGTTCCGGTCTTATCAAATACAATAGTATCAGTTTTTGCGAGAGCCTCAAGATATCTTCCGCCTTTTACCAGAACACCGTTTTTCGAAGCGGCTCCAATTCCGGAATAGTAAGCAAGCGGTACAGAAATCACTATCGCACATGGACAGGAAGCGACAAGACAAACCAGGGCGCGGTAAATCCACACTGTTAGATTTCCAAAGAAAATAGGCGGTATGAAGGCGATCAAAAGCGAAATCAGCACGACGATCGGGGTATAGACCGCCGCAAAACGAGTTATAAGCTTTTCACCGTTACTCTTGGAGGCGGAGGCCTCCTCTACGAGTTTTATTATACGGCTGGCCGTACTGTCGGAATATGCCTTTGTAGTTTTACACTCAAGAAGTGTTTCCCCGTTCATCATTCCGCTGAGGAGCTCGCTTCCTATACCTAAGCTTACCGGGATACTCTCCCCCGTTATCGCCGAAGCGTCAGCGGTTCCCTTGCCCTTTGTCACAACGCAATCGAGCGGGACTCTGTCATAAGGCTTTATAAGTATGGTCGAGCCGACAGGTACTTCCTCGGCTTTGACGACTCTTTCTACCCCGTTCTCTATAATATTAGCGTTATCGGGCTGTATTTTTGATAGCTTCTCGATACTGCGGCGCGAATTCTCAACGGCTTTATCCTCCAAAAGCTCTCCTATCCCGTACAGGATCGTGACCATCGCTCCTTCAACAAATTGTCCGAGAGCAAAGGCGGCTATTACGGCTATCGCCATAAGAGTAGTTTCGTCGAGCCTTAGCTTGAGAGCGGATTTTACGCCGGATATAAACACCTCGTAGCCGGAAAGGATTATCGCGCCCGCGCTTAGAACAGCAACGGCTATTTCACTCAAGCCAAACAGCTCTAGCAATAAGGCGGCGACGGCCATTGAAGCTGAGATAATAAGCAGTATAAGCCTCAGTCCGGGCTTCTTACCGCCGTTGTGATGAAGCTCATGACCGTGACTATGGTCGTGGTGATGGTCATGATGATGATCATGATGATGTTCGTGATGATGGCTGTGGCTATGCTCCGACTCGCTCACCGTAACGCCATCCTCAATAGAGTCGGTTATCCTCTGAACCTCGGCGACGATACCGCCATCCTCCTCGTGCTCAAAATAAAGAGTTTTTGTAGCGAACACAAGGCTGACCTCATTAAAGCCATCGCTATCGGCAATCGCCTTTTCAACCTTTGAAGCGCAATGTGCGCAATCGAGTCCGTTCATAATAAGTTTGTACTTCATAGCTTACTCCAAAACGTGGTCGAGACCCATCTCGATTATCTTTTTAACGTGGTCGTCGTCCAGACCGTAGTAAATCTGACGGCCATCGCGGCGAATCTTTACCAGCTTGTTTGTGCGCAGAACGCGGAGCTGGTGTGATATGGTGCTCTGCTCCAAATTAAGCGATTCGGCGATATCTCCAACCGACATCTCGCCGTCGAAAAGTGTATACATTATTCTGAGTCTTGTAGAATCTCCGAATACCTTAAAAAGGTCGGCAAGCTCAAAAAGCATCTCAATATCAGGAATCATTTCTTTATTCTCCATAATGACCTCCGTCAATGTTTTTATATCTGAATATATGAATATCTGTTCATATTTCAATATAAATATACTACTATACATTCACAATGTCAAGCGAAAAAGCAAAATAATTTTTAAAAAATTAAAATAATTAGAATAAACGAGAAAAAAAGAGATTTAAAGAGAAAGATACGCAAAACCAGTAATAATTTGACTTTATTTGACTTTGACTTTCTCTGACCTTTTAGCTATACTTTAATCATCAAAGGTCACAGAAGGTCAAATGTGACAAAGGAGATGATTAAAAAATGCGTATGAGCGATTTGGTTGCACAGCATATACTCGAAATGCTGGAGGCACAAAACGGCAACGCGGAAATTCGCCGT
>CACYDK010000210.1 GCA_902773155.1 uncultured Ruminococcus sp. | reverse complement strand
TTTTAATGATGGAGATTTCTATTGCAAGAAAATTCCGCAAGGGCGCGATCGAGTCTCTGCGCGGAATCAGCAAGAAATTTGAACCTGTTGGATGGGCTGCTACATCGAATGCTTTTGTGATCGTTTGTTATTACTCGGTTGTGTTTGCTTGGGTAATACTGATGTTCGTTAATTCTTGGCAGTTCGCCGGTATGACAGGCGACAACGAGGCTGCCTCCGGCCTTTTCTTCAATTTGACTCAGACCACCGGAGCAATCGAAGGATCAAATATCCCGGGTGAAGTGCTGGTTTGTCTTTTAGTCGCTTGGGGGCTGATTTTCTACTGTATAAGAAACGGCGCCAAGAGCGTGGGAAAGGTTGTAAAGCTCACCGTTTTCGCTCCTGTAGTTTTGCTTTTGATCATGGCGGTTAAGGGTTGCACGATGCCCGGAGCTACCGATGGACTCGCAATGCTTTTCGTTCCCGATTTTAACGCGCTTTCAGATCCGTCGCTTTGGGTCGACGCCGTCGGACAGGTGTTCTACAGCCTTTCAATCATGATGGCTATTATGTTCGCCTACGGCTCGTACACCGGCGATGATGATAATGTCGCAAGCGACGCAATGATTATCGCTTTTTCGGATATGGCGATTAGCGTGCTCTCCGGTATAGTTATGTTCTCTACAATGGGCGGAACAGGAATGCTCGACAGCATCACCGACAGCGGAATTGCGACAGCCTTTATCGTTTATCCGCAGGCCATTGTTAACCTTACGAACGTAGGCTGGATCAACGCAGTATTCGGAGCTATATTCTATATGATGCTTATCACGCTCGCGATAGACTCAGCGTTCTCGATTGTAGAAGGTGTTTCTGCGGCTGTTTCGGATAAATTCCACATCAAGCCGAAAACGGTCACTATCGTTATCTGCGCGATCAGCGGACTTATTTCGATCATTTTTGTAACTCAGGCAGGTCTCGCGTGGCTCGACATTGTTGATAACTGGACAAACCAGATCAACCTTATCCTCATAGGCGTTCTCGAATGCGTCGCTATAGGCTGGTGCTTCAGTCTGCGCAAGGTCATAGCCGAGATCAACCGCAACACCAAGAAATTCAAAATGCCGTATTTCTGGTTTGCGGCTTCGGTTAAGTTTATTTCTCCGCTACTCTTGTCCGCATTGTTTGTCTGGAATATGATTAATCTGTTCGCGTTCAACGGCGGAAGCTACGGCGGTTATCCGATCTGGGCTCAGGTCTGCGCCGGATGGGCAGTTTCGTTCTTCGTATTCATCAGCGGCTTTATAGCTAAGATCGTCGTAAACAAGAAGAAAAAGAAGGGCTTTGTTGAGGACGAGGTAGTTTGGGAGGATTAATAAACGATCCTAAATTGACATTTGTGTCCTGATTTGATATAATTACCCTGATAATTCAGATTGGAGTGACTTATATGAAGAAATTATTCGCCATTTTACTCGCCGCTTTAATGATGGCTTCAGTTTTCGCCGGCTGCGGCGGAGCCAAAGAGGCCAACCTTACCGATGTTCTCGAAACCATTAACAAGGATTTCCCCGAGGCAACCAAAAACCTTACAAAGCTGACTGACGTTAAAGAGCTCAACACCTACTACGAAATCAACACCGACGACGTTAAGCAGTTTGCTGGAGAGATCAACACAAACGCATCCACCGCTCCTGTTGAGATCGTTGTTGTTGAGGGTAATGATTCTTCCGCAGCGGAGAATATCAAGACAGCTCTTGAGCGCAGATATCAGAAGATTTACAGCACATACTCTTCCTACAGCGCCGAGGAATTCGATATGGTTAAGGATTGCGGAGTTACAACCGAGGGCAATTACGTAACTATGATCGTAGCAAGCGATTACAAGGGTATCCTCGATAAGGTTAATGAAGCCGTTAAATGATCATTAATATTCCGTAAACGAAATAAAAAGTCACAACTTTGTAAGTTGTGACTTTTTTTATTGTATGTTATAATGTAGAAGATAAAATGCGTTTAGTGTTTGTCTTGATAATCGATTATGAGACTAAGGTAGTTTTATGGATATTAAAGAAAACTTCTCACATATGAATAATATGCAGCAGAAGGCTGTATTCTGTACAGAAGGGCCTCTGTTGATATTGGCCGGAGCAGGCTCGGGAAAAACTACTGTTCTGGTAAATCGCATAGCGTATATCCTGCAGAGCGGTCTGTGCCGCCCGTGGCAGATTTTGGCGATAACCTTTACAAATAAGGCCGCCGGAGAGCTCAAGGAACGAATCTGTCGGGCTGTTCCCGAGGGCGGCGAAGATATCTGGGCGGCAACCTTTCACTCGACCTGCGCGCGGATCTTAAGGCGATACGGCGACAGGATCGGATACACTAGCCATTTTACCGTGTATGACTCGGCCGACCAAAAGAGCCTTGTCAAAAAGGCGATGGCACAGCTTAACATCGATGAAAAATATCTGCAGGTAAAATCTGTGATTGCTGAAATTTCAAAGGCTAAAGATAAAATGCAGACGCCTGAGGAAATGCTGAAAAAAGCGGACGGTGATTTTCGAAAGGAAAAGATCGCGAAAATCTACCAGATATACCAGGCTGAGCTGAAAAATTCCGACGCTATGGATTTTGACGATATGCTGTGCAATACGGTTTTACTTTTCGAACAGGAGCCCGAGGTTCTTTCATATTATCAAAATCTGTTTAAATACATTATGGTCGACGAGTATCAGGATACTAAC
>CACYDK010000209.1 GCA_902773155.1 uncultured Ruminococcus sp. | reverse complement strand
TATGACCGAGGGCTCCGAAAAAATCCACTCCGCAACTTCAAAACAATCAGCGAAAAAAATAATGGATAAATACTACGCCGAAATGAACGGCGCTGTCGGGATAGAGAATTATCAAATTCCTAAGATCAAGGAGCGAAAAGAAAGGAAACGCTTCGAGACATCGGCGGAGGTCATAAGAAACGGTGAGCGTGTTAAAATCGATAACCTACAGTTCTACACCTATGTCACTAAAGATAACCCCGACGAGCCTATGGTTGCAATAGATTTCTATGTTAAGCCGATAGAAAAAAATGTCGGATCAGTGTTGTCTCAGACCGGATCGCGTACGGTTTCGGTAGCGCGAATGGTTTGGGCTTCGCTTGGAGGACTTATTACCGGAAAATTTTCTTTTAAAGAAATATCAGGACCCGTTGGAGCGGCTTCCGCGGTAACAAAAGTAGCCTCAGAGGGATTACAGTCGAGCTTTGGTGACGCGGTCAACAACATCCTTTATATGATGATGCTGATCACCGTAAACCTCGGTATTTTCAATATGCTTCCGTTCCCGGCTCTCGACGGCGGTAGATTTGTATTCCTAATCATAGAGGGAGTATTCCACAAGCCCATTCCGAGACGGGTAGAGCGCATTATAAACGGCGCAGGTCTCGCTATATTGTTATTGTTTATGTTTATTATTACGATTAAGGATGTCTGGCAGTTATTGCCATTTGCTAACGGAGGTTAATTATGTCATCCAAAATTCAGGTGCAGGCCGGTAATATCAAAATCGGCGGCGGTGCGAAAATCAGCGTCCAGTCTATGTTGAATATTCCTGCAGATAATGTAGAGGACAGCGTAAAACAGGCTGTAGCTCTTGAAGAGGCAGGCTGTGATATTATAAGAGCGGCGATCCCAAATAAGGAAGCCATCAAGCTCATTCCGGCGCTAAAGAAGGCCGTTAAGGCTCCTATAGTCGCCGATATACATTTTGATTATAAGCTCGCTTTAGAGGCGGTCGAGGCCGGAATTGACAAAATACGAATCAATCCCGGAAATATTGGCGATGAGGATAGGGTCAAGGCTGTTGCCGTAGCCTGTGCAAATAAAAACATTCCAATCAGGATCGGCGTTAACAGCGGTTCTCTGGAAAAGGAGATTCTGGCTAAATACGGTTCTCCTACGCCTCAGGCTCTTTGTGACAGCGCGCTTTATCACGCTTCATTACTCGAAAAATTTGATTTCAATAACATAGTTCTCTCGATGAAAAGCTCTACCGTCGGCACGATGGTCGAGGCTTATGAGCTCGCTGCTCAGCAGTGCGATTATCCGCTCCATCTTGGTGTTACGGAAGCCGGTACAGAGAGAATGGGAATCATAAAAAGTGCCGCGGGGCTCGGCTCGCTTCTGCTCCACGGTATCGGAGATACGATAAGAGTCAGCCTAACAGCCGATCCTGTTCGCGAGGTTTACGCCGCTCATGATATCCTCAGAGCTCTCGATATTGAGAGAGGGGGAGTTCAGTTCGTTTCCTGTCCCACCTGCGGACGTACTCAAATCGATCTGATAGCTCTTGCCAACGAGGTTGAAGAGAGACTTAAGGGCTGTAAGCGTGACATCAAGGTAGCCGTTATGGGCTGTATTGTAAACGGTCCGGGAGAATCGCGCGAGGCCGATTACGGTATTGCCGGCGGAAAAGGCAACGGACTTGTGTTTAAAAAAGGTGAAATTATCAGAAAAGTCAGCGAGGACGAGCTTGTTGACGCGTTGATCGAAGAAATAGAAAAGGACAGTTAAACGAATTAATGAGTACCTTTAAGGAAGTTTTTGAAAGAATAACGGATGTAAGTAATATAACATCGGAAATTAATAATTCTACAGTAACGGATGTATCGGTAAAAAACGACAATCGTATTCTGGACGTTTACATATGCGCTTCCGCATTGATACAAAGAAAAGCGTTGAGAGCTGCCGAGGAGACTGTAAGGAAATCGCCTCTCAGTCTGCAAAAGGTCAGTATCCACCCGAGTTTTCCGGCGGAGCTGTTCTGTTCAGATTACTTTTTTGAGCTCGTAGAGGAGCTTAGACGTGATATCCCCCGAATCAATGGTACTTTCGGCGGAGCCGACGCTAAGCTTGACGGGAATGTGCTCACTATATATCTGAAAAATGGTGGAAAAGCTCTGCTTGACAGCGTATCCTTTGATTCTGAGCTCACTAAGCTTATAAAAATAGAATTTGGTATAGGTATAAGGGTGAATTTTGACGGAGTAACGGAGATCGACGGAGACAGCGAAGATTATATCGAAGCTCAGAACAATGTAGAGGAAAAACTCAGAAGGGAAAACCTCGAGGCTCTTGCCGATATTTTCGAGTCGAAGGAACAGTCCTCAAAGCAGGCCTCAGCCAAGCT
>CACYDK010000208.1 GCA_902773155.1 uncultured Ruminococcus sp. | reverse complement strand
GCCGTATATACAGAAAAAGATTACCGCTGTCAGGGAATCGCCGGAAAGCTCCTTGATATGGTAGTTGACGATATGAAATCAAAGGGCATATCCCCTATTTACCTTGTCTCCGACCACACAAGCTTCTACGAAAGATACGGCTGGGAATTCCTGTGTATGGTTCAGGGTGACGGCGAACCGGATATGACCAGAATGTATATACACAGATAATTTTTCGGATTACACAGGGGTGAACTTTATGAACACATTATATACGGATCGGCTCATATTACGCCCGTTTAGAAGCGGAGATTCATATGCAATGTATAAGAACTGGACATACGATGAGCGCGTCGCAAGGTACTGCCGGTGGCACCCTCATAAAACCATTGAAGAAACCGAGGCTTATCTGCAATTATGCCTCGATGCTGAATACTGCTGGGCAATAACTCTTAAGGGCAACGACGAACCAGTGGGTTGTATCGATATGGTCGGAGTCAACAGCGTCGGCATACCGGAATTAGGATATGTGCTTATGTTTCCTCTTTGGAGACAGGGAATAATGACTGAGGCTCTTAACGCCGTTATATCCGAGTTATTCTCCCTCGGATATAAAAAGATAGAGGCTTGTCACTTTGTGGATAATCCTGCGTCGGGACGTGTAATGGAAAAATGCGGTATGAAATACATCAGAAATTCTATCACTCATAAAAAATTCGGCTCCGACGAGCTATGCGAAGTAAAATACTATGAAATAAGCGCTGATAAATCAAAATAATTAGCTCTACCGTCGGTTGAGTTCTCCCCACTCAACCGCAGGTATGTTGTATTAACTATTAAAACCAGGTACAATCGTTAACGAAAGGAGGATAAGCGTATGGATCAAATCAAAACCGGCAAGTTTATCGCGAAAAAAAGAAAAGAACAAAATATGACTCAGGTACAGCTTGCCGAAAAGCTTGGTATAACCGACCGAGCCGTCTCAAAATGGGAAACGGGTAAATCCCTGCCGGACGCCTCGATAATGCTAGAGCTTTGCGGACTGCTCCAAATCACTGTTAACGATTTATTATGCGGGGAGGTAGTTTCTATGAAAGACTACAATGAACAAACAGAGAAAAACCTTATTGAAATGATAAAGCAAAAGGAAGCGTCTGACAAAAGACTGCTGACTATGGAAATCGTAATCGGACTCATATCCACTTTGTTCCTGTTTTCTATGATAGGAGTCGGAGTGGTATTTATGAAAATGAAAATGGACGAATGGGTATTCTTCCTCCTGTTAGGCATTGGGCTTGCTCAGTTTATAGTAGCTATGATGTTTAGCCTCAGGATCGAGCAGATTGCCGGATATTATGAATGCAAGAAATGCGGTCACAGGTACGTCCCAACTTACAAAAGCGTAAATCTCGCGCCGCATATCGGCAGGACGCGTTATATGAAATGCCCGAAATGCGGTAAAAAAACTTGGCAGAAAAAGGTATTGACAAAGGAATAAATTTGACAAAAGCCCTCAGCCGATTTTGGCTGAGGGCTAAATTATTTTCGGTTATTATAAATCTCTATGTGAATCTGATGCTTAAGCAGTAAAGGCTCGCTGTATTTACTCAATATGCTTCGGTACTCAGCCTCAAATCTCTTGACCTCTTCGCAGGGCAGGCTCGCTCCTACGCCCCTGCAGCTTTTGATCCTACCGATCCACGCCTCTTTTGAAAACTCGAGGGTAGCGTTATAAGAATGAATCGTTTCAATATTGAATCTGCCCTCTGCCCAGCTTGGATAATTGTATTTAAATGATTTAAAACCTCTTCCGCTCCAATCGGGATTGTATTTCAGCACAAGGCTTTCCATTTCTCCGATGATCTCATCTTCGTATGGAAGCCAATCCATAAAGATCTTGCAAAAAAGTCCTCCCGGCTTTAATACACGGCTAATTTCAACCGCTGACTTATCGGCGTTGAAATAATGAAAGCACTGAACAGCCGTCACAACATCAAAGCAGTCATCCTCAAACCCGGTTTCCTCAGCAGAGCAAACCTTAAACTCGATGTTGTCGATACCCTTTTCCTTAACGATTTGTTGGCCGTAAAGCACCTGATTTTCGGAAATATCTGTTGCGATAAAAGCGGCTCCTGTTTTGTGCAAATTCAAAGGAAGAACGGCAGTTCCGCTTCCTAGGTCAAGAATCTTTTGATAAGGCTTTCCTATACCAAAGGAAATCAGTTTTTCGTACATGTTTTTG
>CACYDK010000207.1 GCA_902773155.1 uncultured Ruminococcus sp. | reverse complement strand
CGGCCGCGCATAAGCTTTTTGAAAGCCTTTTGAACGCGTATCTCGGTGAGGGTATCTATCGAGGAGGTCGCCTCGTCGAGAATCAGCATAGGCGGATCAAGCGTCATAGCGCGCGCTATGCATAGGAGCTGTTTCTGCCCTGCGGAGAGGTTTGTTCCTCCCTCGGAAATCACCGTATCGTAACCGTCGGGCATTTTTCTTATAAAGCTGTGAGCATAGGAAAGCTTGGCGGCCTCGATTATTTCGTCGTCGGTGGCGTCCGGGTTTCCGTAGCGCAGATTCTCCATAATCGTGCCCGAGATCAGGAAGCTGTCCTGAAGTACCATTCCGAAGAGCTTGCGGAGACTGTCGCGTCGGATATCGCGGGCGTTAACGCCGTCGATTAGGATCTCTCCGTCCTCGATCTCATAAAAGCGCATAATAAGGTTAATTAGCGTGGTTTTTCCGCAACCTGTGGGGCCTACTATCGCAACCTGACTTCCGCTCTTTACCTTAAGCGAGAAGTCGGTTATCAGGGGCTTTTCAGGGTCGTAGGCGAAGCGCACGTGACGAAACTCGATATCGCCTTTGACATTTTCGAGCTCGATTTTGTCGTTCTCCGAGGGCTCACTTGGCGACTCGAGCACGGCGAAGATCCGTCCTCCGGCGGCCAGGGCTGTGGAAATCTGGGTCAGAACTCCCGTGACCTCGTTAAAGGGCTTTGTGTACTGGTTGGCGTACGTCAAAAAGCAGGAGAGTCCGCCGATCGTGAGATTCCCCATAAACGCGCTTATAACCGAAAGCGCGCCGATGATCCCCGTAGCGGCGTAGACCATATTGTTTACGAAGCGTGTGCAGGGGTTGGCGAGCGCGCCGGAAAACTGCGCCTTGAGCCCCACCTTGAACAGCTTTTTGTTCATTTTATCGAAGCCCTCAAACGAGCGTTCCTCGTAGGCGAAGGCCTTAACGACCTTCTGATTCCCGACTATTTCCTCTACGTAGGAGCTGATATCGCCCTGCAAGGCCTGCTGTTCTCTAAAGCTTTTCGCGCACATTTTGCCGATAACTCCCGCAACCAGAATCGAAAGCGGCGTTAATACAACTACCACCAGAGCGATACCCGCATTGATCGAAAGCATAAAAATCAGGGTTCCGATTATTGTGGCAAGTCCGGAGAAAAGCTGGTTTATCACCTGAGAAATACCGTCGCCGACAGCCTCAACATCGTTAGTTAAGCGGCTGATAAGGTCGCCGTGCGGATGAGAGTCTATATACGAGAGCGGAACGCTGTTTAGCTTTTCAAATATGTCGCGGCGCATATCGCGGACGGTTCTCGCGGAAATAATATTTGTAAAATTGCCGCAGAGCCATCCGGAAACTGCGATTGCTCCCACCATAATCGCTATCTTTACGACAGCTGAGATTATTTCGGCAAAATCGACCTTCCCCTTCCCTATCATTACGTCAACGGCGTTTCCGACTATTACAGGAATGTAGAGCGTACAGGCGACGCTCACAGCCGAGAAAACGACGGACAAAACGAGATAAAGCATATGGGGGCGGATATAGCGTAGGATCTTTTTTGCGTTCTTCATCGCGCCGCCTCCTCGCTTTTGAACTGCGAGAGACAGATCTCGCGATAGGCCGGGCAGGTCTCGAACAGCTCGTCGTGAGTTCCCTCGCCCTCGATCCTTCCGTCCTCGAGCACCAGGATCTTGTCGGCCTTCATTACGGTCGAGCAGCGCTGAGTTACCACTATCAGGGTCGTGTTTTTAAGCTCGGAAAGCGCGTTTCTGAGCGCCTTTTCCGTAGCGAAGTCGAGCGCGGAGAAGCTGTCGTCAAGTATAATGAGCTCGGGGTCTCCGACCAGAGCGCGGGCTATACAAAGCCTCTGGCGCTGACCGCCGGAAAAATTCGTTCCGCCCTGAGCGACCGGAGCGTCCAGACCCGCCGGCAGCTCTTTTATAAAGCCGTCGGCCTGAGCGATTTTAAGAGCGCGCATTATTTCCTCATCATCCGCGTCGGCCTTCTGCCAGCGCATATTGGAGCGGACCGTACCGCTGAACAACACGCTTTTCTGCGGTACGACGCCGATTTTTCCGCGGAGCTGTGAAAACGGATAATCCTTGACGTTAACTCCGTCTGCAAGCACCTCGCCCGATGGGACGTCATAGTAGCGCAGGATCAAACTGAGAAGCGTGCTCTTTCCGGAGCCGGTGGTTCCGATGATTCCGGTGAAGGTGTTTTTTCCTATTTTGAAGCTGATATTTTCAAGCTCGTTGTCACCGTCGCCGTAGCTGAAAGATACGCCGCGAAACTCAACTTTCGGAGCGGTCGGGTCGGTTTTTATTTCTTTATCAGAATTTTCAATTACTGTCGGCTTGGTCAGAAGCACCTCGTTAACGCGCCTTGCGCACGCGCTTCCGCGCGAAAGAAGCACGACGAGATTAGCAAGCACTATCATAGCCAGAAGGATCTGGGTCATATAGCTTGTCAGCGCGACTATATCGCCCGAAAGGAGCACGCCGCCGTTGACCTTTAGCCCTCCGAAATAAAGTATCAGCGCGACCGCCAAATAAGTCACCATATAGGTCGCGGGATTCAAAAGAGCGGACAGACGTCCCACCCGGGTCGAGATTCTCGCCAGCTTTTCGGTCTCGTTTTCGACGCTTTTTTGCTGTGCCTTCTGCTTTGAAAAAGCGCGGATCACGCGGTTTCCGGAAAGGTTCTCGCGCGATAATAACGATATGCGGTCGACCTCCGACTGAATGTCGCGATAATACGGCATCGACCGCGTCATTACAAGATATAGGATCACACCGATCATCAGAGACGCTCCGAAGAAAATCAGCGAAATCTCAAGGTTGATAAAGCAGGCCATGACCAGCGCGCCGATTATAAGGAAGGGCGCTCTGAGGAGCAGGCGCATAGTCATTGCGATATTGGCCTGAACAGCGTTGATATCTCCGGTCATTCTGGTTATGAGCGAGGGGGTGCCGATCTCGTCGAGCTCCCGGTGCGAAAGACTACCAATATGCTTAAACAGCGCCTCCCGGATTTTTGTTCCGGCGCCCTGAGAGGTGTATGACGCCATATACTGACACACCAGCGCAGAGGCAAGACCGACCGCGCCGAGAGCAACCAAAACCGCCCCCATCCCTAGCACATAGCCGGAATCGCCCTTAAGGATACCGTTATCGATCACCGCCGCCATTACAAGCGGAACAAACAGCTCTAAAACTGCCTCGAACAGCTTGCACAGCGGACCGATAACGAGCTGTTTTTTATAATCACGTAAAAATCTTCTCAGTAAAAACATAATACCTCGTTAATAACGCAATACCGCATAATCCCGGCATAAAGATCGCGGCGCTGCCGTATAGTACTTACGTGTAAAATTATATCACCCGGCCGACGGCGAGTCAAGGAACAAAAGCCTTGACAAAAGTTTAATAAGAAAATAAAATCTATGTATAGGCGATATCGCATAAATCAGCGCGCGTCCTGCCTATAGTCCAAATGGGATATCTCCCGGGAGGTAACTATGAACAAAAACGAACACGAGAACATCGCCGAAAGCTTTCTCTCGGCGGGCTTTACCGAGAGCGAGATCAACCTTGCGCTTTCGGGAGCCGCAAGGATGAGAGCCGAGGAACAGAGCTTCGCCGAATATTTCAGTCAAAACTGGAGCCGCGCGTACATTGTCTCGGAATGCTTTTACGTTATGATCAACAAAGCCGCCGAAAGCTGCGCGCGATACTTCGAGAGTCTCGGCGACGACGAAAAAAACGAGAAACCGAATACCTTTACGGCGCTTACAAGATTGCACAAGCGCGCCTCTCAGCAATATCTGGAAATCATAACGCTCGTTAAAGCCGGCTTTGCGGACGGAGCCTTCGCCAGATGGCGCTCGATGCACGAGCTTTCGGTAATAAGCTCGTTCATACTCAAGTACGGCGAGCCCGTAGCCGATAAATTCATAGAGGCCTCAGAGACCGAAGACCGCTACGACTGGGCTATGGCGAGCAACGCCTTCCGCGAAAACAAACGCCATGTGACGTTCGGCGATATTCTAAAGCTATGCGACCTCGACGTAGACGTGTGGAAGGAGGACTACACCGTAGCTAACCAGACGGTTCACGCCTCGCCCCAGGGAACCTTCGGAAGATTAGGCGCACAGGACAACGGCGATTCGCTGAGAAGCGGCTACGGAATAGCCGCGCCGGCTATCCAATGCGCAAATACTCTTGCGCTCGTTTCGTCGATGCTGTTTTCGCTGTATCCCGACGAGGAAACCGTCGAGAAAATGTCGCTGGCTGCAAAGCTTTTGGACGCGCTTACGGAAATCTACTACAACACCCACGAAAGACTGTTTCCCGAATAACGAGTAACGAATAAAAATAAACGGCCCAGGGCTTCTGCCCTGAGCCGTTGTTGTATTCAACTGTTTCTAAATTATTTAACCTTTACCTTGATCTTGAAGGCAACCTTGTTAACTGTTACGGTAACAGTGCCGGAGCCCTTCTTGACGCCCTTGATCTTGATGGAGGTTGCGGTCTTTTTGCCGGAAACCTTGGCGACCTTAGCGTTCTTGTAGGAGTTTTTAACGCTCTTGGCCTTGCCTGTGATCTTAACGGCGAGGGTCTTGCCGACCTTAACGGGGTAAGTTTTCTTTGCGCTGAACTTCTTTCCGCCGATCTTGAGGCTCGGAGACGAGGTTACTGTTACCTTGCATGTGAGCTTCTGACCGTCAACCTTAGCTGTGATTGTAGCGGAGCCCTTCTTAAGAGCGGTAACAACGCCTGTGGTCTTGTTAACCGCGGCAACGCTCTTCTTGGACGAAGTGAAGGTAGCGGCGGATTCTGTTCCGGTCACCTTAAGCGTAAAGGTCTTACCGGCCTTGAGAGACTTTTTGGTCGCGGAAAGCTCGGGCTTTACGTCGGAAGCGACAGTTATTTCTGCAGAGGAAGCGTATAAGGTGGAAGCAACATTACCGTCTGTGATCAAAGCAACGTCCTTAGCGGAGGCGTCGACAGCGTTAAGCTCGTCAAAGTTGAGCTCGAGCTTAAGGTCGCCGGCCTTGACGGCCTTGAACTTGGCTACGATGAATTCGGCAGACTTAGTGAAGGCAGGCTTTGCGTCAAATTCGGTGTGGTTAAACGCGGCCATATCCTTGAGGTCTGTGTTGACAATGGCGGAACCTGCCGAGTTTTTATACTCGAGGCTTTCGAGAGTAGCCACAGAGCTGTCATAGCCGAGGGTGCCCTGGCTGTTGATAACGGAAAGCTCGGTCTCAAGAGAGAAAGCAACGGTAAACTGATCGTCCTTGCTGATGTCTACAGTCCTATCGGCTTTAGCGCCGGCGTTTGAGGTGAATCTAATGTTGATAGTGCCGTCAAGAGCCGAAGCGGAAACTGCCGCTACGGAAGCAAGCATAAGAACCGCGAGGACAACCGCACAAATCTTCTTTAAGTTTTTCATAGTATCTTCTCCTTTTTGTTTATTCAGATAACATTATGAATAAATATCTAGATATATTTTAACAAATATATAAAGAAAATTCCATTGTAAATAACCTACAAATTTAGAGGTAGGTTTTTGTAGCATTTGATAGTTTTAAGGCAATTCTGAAAATCAAAGCTGTGTAAAACGTTCAAGATATCCCCGAAGCTCGCCCGATAACAGAGCATCTATCTCCTCGGGTTCATCTGGAAGAGCAACGAGGAGCTGCCCTCCGACGCGGACAAGATATCCGTCCTCGGAGGAAACGCTGTTTTTAAGCTTTTTCAAATCATCGAAATCCTTACCGGCCAAAGCGCGGGACAATACGCTCTCTATACCGTTTTCGTCGGAGAACTTAAGCCCGCCGGCGGTAAAAACGATATTCGCGTTCTCAAAAGCGTCGATGATGAGCTCGCCGAGCTTTTCCGGAGTTGTCGCGTAGCGGGATTTTCTGAGCATAATGCCGGTATTCCCGAGCGCTCCCTCGAGAGCCTTCTCGCACAGGTGAGTTTTGTTTGCGAGGTAGAAAATCAATTCGCCGTTCATTCCTCTGCCTCCGTTTCCTCTATCTCGGTCTCAGGCTCGGTCGGCGGCTCCGTCGGCGGCTGAGTCGGCTTCGGCGCGGGCTTAGTGGGCTTTACTGCCGGCTTAGTCGGCTTTGGCGCCGGGGTCTTGAGCTTAGTTTTCTTAAACTTAGCGACCATCTTTACGTTTGAATTAACCTTGACCTTTGAGTATTTTTTGCTGAGATATTTTCTTGAGCCGAAGCCCTTTACGCGCCACTTAGCGAAGGTGTATTTATATCCCCCGCTCTTGTAGTTCTTTATTTTGGGGATTTTTACCGTGGTTCCGGCCTTTACCGTCTTTTTAACCAGCGAGCTTCCCCTGCTGATGATCTGGACGGTATATGTTCTGTTTTTGGGCGCTACGGTCGGTTTTACGGTAGTGGGCGCCTGAGTCGGCGGCACGGTGGTCGCTTCTACAGAGGTAGGAAGCTCCTCGCTTCCCTTAAACTTGCCGTTTCCGTCGTACCATTTGAGCTTGCCCTTCTTGAACTCCTCCGAAAAGGTCGATACAGTGGGTCTCACTCCTCCGTAACGGCTGTAATAGCACTGCGGCCATACGGGATTCTTATTGAGCGAGGCCGCGCCGACGTCGACGGACGGGCTCTCCTTATCGCGACACTTACGGGCGACTACTACTGTTCTGAAGGTGTTTGCCCCGTTAGTAAACTCGTAGGAACAGGTAACGAGAGAGATTATCTTGTCGTTTTCGTTAACGCTTACCGGACAATTAAACAGCGAGCGCACGCGGAGATTATATACATAGTTCATAAACTGCGCCTTGCTCTTGAAATTGTTACAGTAAAAGTCAAAATACTCGCCCTGAGAAGGATCGACATTGGACTTAAACACCGAGAAGATCTTATAGGTCTCGGTGCCTCCCTTGGGGGTGCTTATTCTGACTACCGGCGCTTTTTTGTAGAACGAAAGGTTTCCGGAGTACATTCCGTAATTGCATAGGTTCGCGAACATACTTCCGTCGTCCATATGATGACCGTGGATAATACAGTTTTTGCTGTTCAAGCCCTGTTTACTGCGGTAGTCGATAAAGATAGCTCCGTAGCCCGAGGAGTATTTCAGGTGGTTATGGTGCAGATAGAACTGGTAGTTCTTATCGTCGTCCTTACACTGAACGATGGGATAGTCAATTTTTGTATTGTTTATTCTGATCCAGCCCTTGATATCGCTGTTTTGCTTTTGAATAGCCTTCCAGTTGAGGGCTTTCGCCTTCTTTTTTCCGGTTACGGGATCGGTTTCAGTCTGGTAGAAAACCGTGCGGATGTCGCTCTGGACTGCGGCGTTCTGCATAGGCATCACATACATATTATATATAAAGGTGATCCCGGCCGCGACAAAGGCGAACACCGCGGTAATCATAACGCACTTACGTGCAAGCTCCTTGCGGCTGTCGCCCTTTCTCGGAAAATGCCGCTCAAAAAAGTTCAGAACCTCAAGAGTACGCTCGTTCAAAGAATAACCGTCAGGATATGAGGCGCAATTCTCGTCAAATAATTCGATGACCTTTTCGGGCAAGTCGCCGAGAGACGAGATATCAGCGCCCTTTGAGAGCGCGACCGCCTTACAGCCGCCCAGGGTAAAGACGTAGGCGGTCTTTCCTCCGGCGGAGAGGGTGAAAACATGAGTTTTCTTCCGCATATAGGTAACGGTTTTCACCTCTCGGGACTCTGAGCTTTTTTCGCTTTTCGCAGGATTAAAATAACTCTTGAAATCGATTTTAGCTTTGGTGTTCGGCACAGACTGAGCCTTTCGCTCGGCGCGGTCGATTATCCGCGCGAAGCGCGAGCGGAAATCGCTCTCTCCGCTTACCAGATCCTCGATGATGATCATATCGAAGCGCTTGGCGGCAGACCTCAGCTTAAGCGAAAGTACGGCTGAAAAATCGCGGAAGCGCACGTTCTCGACCGCGTGTCCGCCGTTTTTTATCAGCTCGGCAAGGCCGGAGGTGTTTTCAGTTTTATCCGAGGCTTTTTTTCGCGAGGGCGATAAAACCAAAATATTCACACTCAATCCTCCTTGTTGTTAATGTAGGTGATTTTCAGATTTGCAACGGCCTCATCGATCATCGAGTCGAGCTCGGCCTCTTTCTCGGCGCGCTCGACGAACTCGAGCACGGGCTTTGTTCGCGGATGCTTAGGGGTAAATACCGTACAGCAATCCTCGTAGGGCTCGATAGAGGTCTCGTAAGTGTCGATTTTGTAGGAGATGTCGATTATCTCCTGCTTATCCATTCCGATCAGAGGACGGAACACGGGCATACCGGCCGCCGCGTCGGTGCAGGCTATCGCGTCTATGGTCTGGCTCGCGACCTGTCCGAGGCTTTCGCCGGTAATAAGAGCGGAGCAGCGACGGCTTCGGGCGACCTGCTCGGCTATTTTCATCATCATCCGGCGCATTATTATCGTAAAGAGCTCCTCGGGACATCTCCTGCGGATCTCCTCCTGGATCCTCGTGAAGGGCACAGTGTACATAGTTATATCGCCGCTGTATTTGGCTACCTTCTTGAGGAGAGTGACAACCTTCTGCTCAGCTCGCTCGCTGGTATAAGGCGGGCTCGCGAAATGAATCGCGGTCAGGCGCACTCCGCGTTTGGCCATCATATACGCCGCGACCGGGGAATCGATGCCGCCGCTTATAAGAACAGCGGCGTTTCCTCCTGTGCCGACGGGGATACCGCCCGCTCCCCTCAGGGGCTTACCGTGGATATACGCGGCAAAATCGCGGATCTCCACGTGAACGGTAACGTCGGGGTTGTGGACGTCGACCCTGAGATGCGGAAAAGCGCGGAGCACAGCCGCTCCGGTTTCGCGGCATATTTCGGGGCTTTTGAGCGGGAATTTTTTATCGCTCCTTTTAGCCTCTACCTTGAAGGTCTTTGCAGCTCTGAGCTCGTCGGCGAGGTATTCCGGGGCTGTCTTAAGCACAGATTCCATCGTTTTTTCGGGACAAACTCCGGCTCTGGAGTAAGATACGATCCCGAACACGCGCGAAATCCGCTCGCAAACCTCGTCGAGATCAACAAAGCTGTTTTGGGGAATAACAGATATCGTTGACTGAGCATTTTTTATCTCGCATTCGCCGACATATTTCAATGTGTTTTTTATGTTTTTGATCAGGCGATCCTCGAACTGACGGCGGTTAAGACCCTTCAATACGATTTCGCCGAGCTTTACAAGTACTATCTCCATATCCTTCTCCTGTTATCTTTTCCTTATAAGAGTTCTCTGTCCCTCGGATATCCCTTCCAGCAGCGCGTCGATATCCTCCTCGGTGTTAAACTCACAGAAGCTCACCCTCAGCGCGCTGTCGGCTAAGTCGCGGGAAAGTCCCATAGCGCTCAAAACGTGGCTGGGCTTGCCCTTAGCGCAAGCGCTTCCGCTGGAGACATAAACCTCTCTTTCGGCGAGAAAATGGAGCATGGTCTCGCTCCTTATTCCCTCCACCGAGAAATTCAATATATATGGTATCGCGTTATCGGGCGAGTTTACATAAACGCCCTCAATATTTGCGAGCTTATCCCTCAGATACCTTCCAAGGCGCTCGGCCACGGCGTAATTCTCCGCCACGGCTGCTTCTTTGACCGCTTCGCCAAAGCCGGCGATCAGCGGCAGCGCCTCGGTTCCGGGACGAAGCTTTTTTTCCTGCTCGCCGCCGAAATGAATGGGCTTTATCCTTACGCCCTTTCGAACATAAAGCGCGCCGACGCCCTTTGGCGCGTGGATTTTATGGCCGCTGACAGAGGCAAGATCAAGCCCCATAGACTTCATCCTTAAGGGAAGCTTGCAAAAGGCCTGGACGCAGTCGCTGTGCAAAAGCGCGGGGCTCCTCTTAAGCTCGATTATTTTCCTGAGCTTTTCGACCGGGAGTATAGCTCCTGTTTCATTGTTGACGTACATAGCCGAAACCAGCACGGTGCGCTCGTCGATAGCCTCAAAAAAGCTTTCGGCAGAAAAATTACCGTCCGCGCCGGGCTTTATGTAAACGATCTCAAAGCCGTTTTCACCGAGATGTTTCACAGTCTCATAAACAGAGCTGTGCTCGACGGCCGTAGTGACTATTTTGTTTCCTCTTTTTTTCATCAGGCGAGCCGCGCCGAGCACCGCGAGGTTGTTGGCTTCGGTGCCTCCGCTGGTAAAATAAATCTCCTCAGGCTCGGCCGAGAGCGCCCTGGCTATGCTTTTTCTCGCGCGCTCCTGCTCCTCCTCGGCTCTTATTCCGAGCGAATACAGGGAGCTTGGGTTAGCGTAATTTTCGGTCATCATACGCATAACCTTCTGAGCCGCTCCGGGAGAAACCCGCGTTGTGGCGCTGTTGTCAAGATAATGTTCCAAATCAATTACTCCTTCTGCATATACACGGTAATTATACTATACTATCGGTAAAAAATAAATAGGCAAAATAATAGAAATACGTTTTTTTACTCTGCTCTGTATTGTTTGCGCGTTTTCGCAAATAATAATGGTATGATGAAAGCGAGGCAAAAATATGATATCAAAAGCCGAATACGCAAAGATCGTACAAAAGAACTCGCCGAAAAGCAAGACGAGGCTAAACTGTCTAAAGGCGTTTCTCATAGGCGGAGCTATCTGCGCCCTGGGACAGGGGCTGTTAGCTCTTTTCAGGGCGCTTGGAATAGACGGACTTCACGCAAAGGCTCTGTGCTCTGTGAGTCTAATTTTCCTCGGAATACTCTTGACGGCGCTCCATCTTTACGACAAAATCGCCAAGCACGCCGGAGCCGGAACCCTGGTGCCGATAACCGGCTTTGCGAATTCCGTATCGGCTCCCGCGATCGAATTCAAGTCTGAGGGCTTCATAACCGGCCTCGGAGCCAAGATGTTCGTCATCGCCGGGCCTGTGATCGTATACGGGGTAAGCGCGTCTGTGATTTACGGCGTTATACTCTTTTTAATAAGACAGATTTTTTAAGGCAATACCGCATAATTCAGGCGTGCGGCGTTGCCTTAAGGCCGGACGGCGAAATCCGGCCAAACTAATATGAAAATTATACAAACAATCAAAAAATCTTAAACCGTCTTTGTATCTTTCTTACATAAACGGGCATTAGTTTTTGATTATTTTGCCAATAGATATTTCTGTTGATGATGTGCTAGAATATATAGTGTAGAATTATAATCCTAAAAGGAGGATTACGCTTATGAACACTTCATTAAAGAAATTTACAGGCCTTTTTCTGGCTGTTTTAATGCTTCTGTCCGTTATATCGGTCGGCGCCTCCGCCGCTGATACCGGCGCCAACGCGTCCGGAGCGGGCAGCAGCTTCAAGTTCACCGACAACCAGAATTGGGGCACGGTTTACATGCACGCGTGGACTTCCGACAGCGACTTGACCACGTGGCCGGGAGAAGCTCTCACCGAAAAAGAAACCAACAGCCTCGGAGAAACTGTATTTACAGTAAACGTTCCCGACGGCGCGGTCGGCGTTGTTCTCAACAACGACAACGGCTCCCAGACAACGGATATCGACAACTTCTCGGTAAAGGGCTATTATACAGACTCCAAAAAGACCGACGCAGAGGGTAAGCTCATCCCGATAGCGTGGCCTGACGACGGCGGCTCCGACGATGACGGAAACGACGATCCTCCCGAGATAGGCACCCTCACCGCTTACCTCAATCCCGGCGATTTTTCGGGCTATGAGTGGTACGCTTGGTCGTGGAACTTCGGTGGCCCCAAGGGACAATGGTACACCGGTACCGCCGAAGGCTCCTACATCAAATTCACAGATCTCTGCGACACAGTTATATTTGCGGCATTCCCCGAGGGCAACGGCACCCCGGACTCCGACTGGACAGGAAAGGTCGGTCAGACCGGCGACGAGGGCACGGTTGACGGCCAGCTCTTCTCCGTAACAAGCGGCGAAGACGGAGTTGATACATACGGAAACCCGATCACAAGCTTCAGCGGCACCTGGGAAGAATTCGGCGGCGATATTACAACAGAGCCTACCACAGACGCTCCCACCGATGAACCGACCGGTAATACCACGGACGCGCCCACAGACGCGCCGACAAACGCTCCGACCGACGCTCCGACCGGAACTCCCGCAGAAAACCCCACAGACGCTCCCGAAACTACTCCGCAGAAGCCCGGCTTAGTGATTCCCACAGACGCTCCCGCGGCTGACGAAAACGAGAATCTCTATATCTCAGCTAAGTCCAACCTCAATACAACGGGCGTTAAGGTTAAGACCTCCAAGAATTTCGTAACCGTTACGTACACTCTCACGACTCCTGCGGCTATAGACGATATTCAGGCGTCCGTACTCTACGACAGCTCTAAGATCGAGCTTTCGAACACCTACAACAACGCTTCCTCCCTGTTCCCCGTAGCCAAGGACACAGCCTACAACCTCAACGCAGGCGTAGGGGAGATGAGTTTCAACTTCTCAGGCACAAACGGAAAATACGACTTCACCAAGAGCGGAGTTCTCGTGAACCTCGTGTTCGCAAAGAAATCCGGCGCGACCGGCACGGCCTACGTAT
>CACYDK010000206.1 GCA_902773155.1 uncultured Ruminococcus sp. | reverse complement strand
TCATACAATAACCGTTAAGTCAAATAATGACTCCGATGTATTGGAGCCTCTGTTTGATAATATTAATGGAAGTCTTAACGAAACACGGATTTATGACTTGAATCTGGTTTATAAAAATGATGTTTACGGCGCTCCGTTTGCTTATGATATAACTACTACAATAGAAGATACTCAGCCCAATTTTCAGGATATCAACGTTGAGTTTAAAAATGTTATCCCTATCGCAAATATAAACTCAAATAGAACTTGTGCTTGTGGCTTTACGTGTGTGACAGACGCTACTAAATATAAAAGCATCAGTGTTACAGGTAATAATATCGGCAACTTAACTCCAGCAAACTCTACATACGTGTTGGCTTCGGGTTTTGCGTCTATTTATTCCAACACACAGGCTTTTTTCGAAGACATTAGTATTGAAGTCGATAATATTCAAGGGTGCGCAGATACAGACGCTCATATTGTCTGTGTTACAGGTCTTACCTCAGTGCCTACTGTTGTGGGTGCCTTTTACAGAGATATACATATTGACGTTAAAAATGATATAAAAGCAACAGGTGTTAGCGGTTCAAACGCTGATATTCTTGCCTGCGGCGTTTCTTTAAGCTCGCAGTATTTTTATAATGCTGATGTAAAAGTCGGAGGGGATATATCCGCTGTCGGATATGCCAAAAACTCCACATATTACATAGACGGAAATATTGATTCTATTATCGGTGCGTTCGGAATATCTTATGACTTAAGATCCAACTCTACTAATGACTCATTATTAAACGCTTCATATTTTCCTGAAAGCTTTAAAAACCTAAACAATATGGGTGCTATGTCTGTTGATGTTGAAGGAGATATAAAATCCGAGACTTTGGGTAACGGAAGCTACCCGATGTTCACCTCGGCGGCGGGCGCGAGTTTTAAAATGTCTAACTACGTTCCGTTTAACAACACCACTATTAATGTAGAGGGGGATATTTCTGCCACAAGTAAGGATATAAGTTTTAATAGTTCTTACGGTCATACGACACTGGGAGCAGTTGCCGCAGGATTATCAATTTACGGACTCGACCATACATATAAGAGAGCCGAAAAGCATTTTTCCGTAGAGCACTGTACAATTAACGCAGGAAATATTATATCAGAAGCAAACTATACTTGTTCTAGGTCAAACGGCGCTTTTGCATTTTTATATTTTCCGTGTAAAGACGTGCATGTAAACGCAAACTCAATAATCGGAAAAGGAGGATTGGCAAAGAATTGCTATACAGCAGGTTTCGCAAATACATTGAGTCCTGATTATTCTTATGGCGGCTCTAAAGTAGCGCTTGATAATTGCAGCGTATACGCAAAGACTATTACCACAATTGCTGAAGAAAGTTATGCATATTTCGCAGGCTTTGTTATAGATGCTTATAATGTAGATTATGCCGGTACAATTCAAAACTGTACGTTGGAAGTAACTGATAATTTTAGCAGTGCTTCACTGAGTGATATGAATTTGTTTATTAGGAGAAATCTGAATAAACTGTATAATAACGCCGTAATCATTCCAAGCACTTATTCCGAAATCTACTCATTAGATTATCCCGATGAATATTTCGATTATTACGGCGGCGGTTTCAATGCATCAGATAACAATAAATACGTCAAATTCACATTTATAGAGAGAGAGGACAGATCTCATAATACATACATTATAGATGATTATGATAATTGGAATAATTGGGAAAATTCTAATACAGTAACAATAGGCGATAAGTCTTACGAAACAGTTTGTGCGTACACATCCAGAGCTTCAAGTGTAAATTTTCCTTCACTCTGGCAGTTAAAAGAAATCGATAACTCATTCAAATTCCACGTAAACGAGCCTAATAAGGCGGACAGAATTTTCCGCGTATATAACGGTGACGCGAGCGATGCTGAGGATAAAACCGCATACACCTTTACAAACGGCAAGGTTGAAGCCTTCTATAATATCCCTGCGTTTGCCGGGGACGACTATGTTTTCGCGGGCTGGTACTATCACGCTGACGGCGACAAGGACGGCGACATTCCCTTTGAGTTCGGCGCGGATATCCCGGCGAACCTCACAGACGTTTACGCTCACTGGATTCCCGTCGGCGAGGTAAGCAAGGACGATGGCGACGACAAGGACCTCCCGGACTATATGAATGGTAAGTACAGCGGCTTTGAGCTGTTTGGCGTTCAGATTCGTCCCGACGCTCAGTTTGATCTTAATTTGGGAGAGTATTATCACGGCGGTCTTCGTTTTATAACTTCAATCAGCGAGGACCTGCTCTCGAGCATTGACGATCTCTCCAACGAAACCGTCAACGGCAACAAGGTTGAGTACGGCTTTGTAACCGCGGCTTGGAGCATAATAGATAAAGTAGCTCATGAACCGACATTTCATATCGACGCCGACAGCTACAAGATTCAGTACAAGGACACAAACGTTAACGGCGTCGATACTACAGTAATTGAAAAGAGCGCGAATAACTTTAATTATGTAACAAATGTTGACTGTACATCACAAATAGGCGAATACGGCAGTGACGCGAAAATAAAAAGAGACCATCAGAATTTCGACAATTACCGTCTGGCAACATATGTGGTGACATATAAAGACCACCCCGAAAACCTGACAAAGGATGTTGTTGCGCGCGCGTATCTTCGTTACTACGACGCAAACGGTCTGCTGAGAACATTCTACAACGACTACGGCGGCAACATGGTTTACGGAGGATGCTCGGTGAGCTATCAGACGGTGCTGTCGCAAGTAGGAAAAAGCAAAACTGCGATCGCTTAGTGAGGAGGTCAATATGAAAAAACAATATTTTAAACCGTTAGTAAACGTTGAACTCCTTTCAAAAGACGATGTCCTGTTGCGTTCCGAGCAGACCGATAACAAATTCGTAGAATCACAAGATATATTTAAAGACGATTTTACCATAGATAGCATTCTGCAGAGGTAAGCTGATGAAGCGAGCTGATTTAGTAAAGCCTGTTGAAAACGAGATAATCACCGATCCGACTGAGCGTTTTATCATAGGAGTCAACGATTTTAAGCAGTCCGCGGGATATTGGTATTCAGTATTTGCCTTGAGAGTTCTGCCGTTTTTGATGTTTATAATTCCTGTAAACGTTGTCCTCGGCAGGATAAACCGTTTTTTGCAAGGCCAATTTTTCCCTGATATTCAGTTGAACAAAACGCCGCTTCTGGTAATGTGGATCGTATTTATGGTAGTTTTTCTGGCAGTTGCGATCCTCTCTCCGAAAGCCGCGACGATAATTGAGTTTATAGTCGGGTTCGCTTATTTGTTCTTGACGTTTCGTTATCATTTGTACGGAAGCGCCCTTGGATATTTCGTGCTTTTCGCGATGATAATATTTCTGCTTGTTAAGCTGGTATTTCTCATATTCAGCTTGATTAGAATAAAAAAATTCGCAAATGAAGGAAACAACATAGAACGCGATGAAAGCGGCCGCCCGGTACGCGTTGTTGAGGAGGACGTGGTTTTTACACGCGAAACCGACATTGACCCCGAAACCATTAAGGTGGATGATGATGTGTATTTCGTTGATAATGACCTCAACGAGGATAACACTCCAATGACTGATAACGATTTCGTTTTTTGATAAAGAATTAATGTAAAGATCACCGTCAAGGGCAATGCGAATTATAAATCAAAGACAATAACCAAGACGGTAAAAATCAAGCTTAAATAAGTATTTCAGCGGAGGCATAACTGCCTCCGCTGTTTCTTAATTCCGCAACAGAATTATTTCTTCGCCTTATTATTCATAAATATTTTCTGTCAAACTCGGGATTAAAGGCAAGGTTGAAATAGAACAAAATTAGGCGTGCAGCCTTCTGCACGCCTTTTCTCTGTGTAATTTGCATAAATGCTAAGCAAGAAATTTGTGAAAGAAAACAATCTATAATCATTTTGAAATATGATATAATGATAATATGGAATTAAATCTATTTTTATAAATACTTCTGTCTTTGAATAACACACTCAATTACCCTGTCAGAGATTACACCTCGGTCACGTTGAGGGTAGTATTCGAGCATAGGATGCAGCAGTTCAGACAGCGTATTCCTATCAAACTTGGGAAGCTTAATTACTTTCCCGTAAAGATTTCTGACAGAGCTTAATTCCCGGTTAAAAGTCATACCCAAGGGGCTTGCTTTTATAGAAGCCATCAAACCGTTAGGCTCAATATCAGTTCTCAGAATCTGAACATTTGAGAGCAAGCCCGCGCCGTTATCGAATATCGGGCAATACGAGAATTTACCGTTATTCTCAATAACCGCAATATTGTTGAGGTGACGGTCATCATTCAGAATGAGCGAATCGATTTCAAAGAGCAGAGATAAATACTTATCAAAATCCTCAAGCCCCGTGAGCTCTCGTGTGAAATCAACAAGATACATGATTCTTTTCTTGTCGCTTGTCAAAGCGGCAAGTTTTTTCTTTAGGGGAGCAGCGTAGGCTTTTTTATATAATCCGCTCAGAGTAATTATACTTTGACCGTTTTTCAGAAAAGATTTGCTTGTACAGGCTACTCGTTCAAACCCGTGAACCTTTACTTTCTGAATATCATATCTCACAAATGTAAACGGCGTTTCTTTTTCGATGTTGCTGTACACCAATAGCTTTGACGTAAAAGCTTCTGTCAAAGCTTCATATCCGAACTGATCGACCTTGTACCATATTCCGTTGTCCTGCCATTTTTCCTGATTACCCTTTGATGATGTTTCGGCAATTCTATCATCTGTATATAGTTTAACTGTCACAGTCGCACACCTCAATCCATTGGTTGTCCTCCGCCATTCTTCCTTTGGTTTTTCTGATAATCTCCAGAGGATCATACTCGTCTACACCGAGAGCGTCAAGGTATTCCCTCAAGCCGGCACGCTTACGCGGAACGCATCTGTCTTCCAAAAATGAAAGATAATCATCCCAGCCAGGATTACCGTTCACCCCAAATGCTGTGTGAAATTTGTCATTGATATGATTCTCAATCTTAACCTGTTTGTTAGTATAGTCGGCAAGTATCGAGGAACATAAGGTATCATTGTTATAGAAGTTCAGCTTTATGAGTTTGTTTCCTTTGTGTCTGCCGGTATATTCTTCCATACTTATCTCAGGCTCAATGATTATCCTATCACCGTCGAAAGCAACGGTTATATCTCTTTTGTTTTCGCTTAAGCCTAACTGCTCAACCCAAGTATTAGGTATTGTAACTCTGTAGGTTTTTCCCCCCTTAGAGGAAGTTCCGCCTGATTTGTTT
Source organism: uncultured Ruminococcus sp. (assembly GCA_902773155.1). GTDB lineage: Bacteria > Bacillota > Clostridia > Oscillospirales > Acutalibacteraceae > Ruminococcoides. The sequence continues at coordinate 4,216 of CACYDK010000206.1, read as the reverse complement.
ACAATAAGCTTTGTGTTGCGTTTGTCCATAAGTATCACCAATTAAATTATATGCTATTCGTAACGAATAGTCAATATTAGTTTGGAAACTATTCGCTTTTCTTCATCTCTCAATTTCTAAAAGAAATATGATAGATGAATTGATTTACGAGAGATTAAATGATATACAACCATAATCCGCTCCTGAAACGGAAAATCTTGGTGGTACAGATAAATCTAAAGAAGATTATTATAGTTCATTTAATTACAAAAGATAGTGAATATGACTTTTGATTTTTATAAAAACTAATGTGAAAAAAGTTTGATTTAATTGTGAGAAAATGATACTATAATCATATCAGTTATAAAAAGGAGAAAACTGTCCGGTTTTATAAGTGAAATAATACTATGTGAGGTTTGATTATGAAAAGAATAATCTCAATTGTACTCGCGCTTGTAGTCCTCAGCGCGTTATTGATCAGCGCCGACGCTTCCGAAGCCGAGGAAAACTCCAAATGGGTCACGGTTCCGTTTGTTACGGAATACACGGGAAAAACCGATAACAAGATTATGATAAAGTGGGATTGGAACGATCTCCTTGCAAACGCCTCAACCTCGGGCGCTGATTCAGATTTAGCTATCGCGAGTCTGGTTCTCAGCAGCGAAATTGAAATCGACAAAAATAATATTGAGTACGCATTAAAAGCGTTGGGCTTTACGGACGTTCTGAGCGATTATTTTGAATCGGGTACAGAGAACTTAAATGCTGTAAGTCAGCCCGCGCGTACATTTGCTCATTGCGAGCTGAATGTCAACGGAGAGGTTAAGCATATTATTTGCGCCGTATTCCGCGGCACAAGAACTGCAGCTGACACTTCGACAGATATCAAATCTGTTATGGACGGTTTTTTGGAAGCTGGACAGAACTGCGCGAACAGTCTTAAGGCGTATCAGTCGTCAATTAACGGGGCGACAAAGGATAATACGATCCTCTTATTGACCGGTCATAGCCTTGGAGCTTCCATGTCAAGTCTGGTCGCCTGCCTTTGTGATGATGTTGCGGAGAAAAGCGCGACTCATACGTATTCGATGGCAACACCGAATTACGATACTATGGGCCTAAAAACCGAGGATTATCAAAATGTTCATCATTATATCAATATCAGTGACGCTGTGCCCACAATGCCCGCTAATTTCGACAAAGTAGGTGACAAGATCAAATACAACTACGGTTCGCTCACTGACGCTGAGAAAGCAAGATTTGATCGCGTCTACAAGTATCTCAGGAATACATCCTACGATAATGACGACAAGCGTGTAGATACTCTCATAGGGGAAGTCAGACAGCATATGGGGTATACATATATGTCTTTTATGCTCTGCCGGATGACCGATGAAGAGATTGACAGCTATATCGCACCGTTTGAGCTTGTTAAGGATACCGCCAAACTCAAAGGTGTTGAGCAATATGCCGAGGGCGCTGTTAAGGCGCAGGCTGAACCTTGTATCTCTTGTACTAAGCCGAATTACGAATTCTCAATAAACAAAGACGGCAATTGGCTAACGCTGATTTCTGATTCGGATACTGCCAAATTTAATATGCTCTTCAACGGAAAAAGCTACTCCGTAAAAGTCAGAGCTGTAAAGGAGATTAACGGAGTTACATACAGCGGTCAGTGGTCTGACGAGCAGACTGTCAAGATAAATAATCTCCCTTACAAGCTTAAAGCTTATAAGCCTGTTGTAAAAAATGTAAGAAAAGGTAACAAAAAAATCACTGTTACAGCTAAAGCGTGCAAGCTGTGCAAAAAGCCTGCATATGAATTCGCGATTAAAAAGAACGGCAAATGGATTAAATCAAAAACTAATTCAAAATCAATAACCTTCAAGAAGCTTGCAAAAAAGAAAACATACAAAGTTAAAGTAAGAATTGTTAAAACGATCAGCGGCAAAACTTACACAAGTAAGTGGTCCGCAAATAAAACCGTAAAGCTATAATATTCACGCTTCCGCGTAAAAAACTGACCTCCTATGATTTTCATAGGAGGCGTTTTGTTAAGATTGTAACTGTTCCCTCGTTACAAGGGATAAATACTTCTTTTAGCAAACAAATTCGGCCGCACACTTTTCCTTTAAGTTTGATTCGATTGACATAATAATACATAAAAAAGGCTACCGTTGTTATTGAACAGGGTAGCCGATCTTTATTTTTCTGATTAGTGATTATTTCTTCGTCTGGTTTTTAAAGCACTTTCTGTCGAACTCGGGATTAAAGGCGTAGAAGTTCTTACTGTCAAGCTTGTCGGTGAGAATACGCAGGTTCTCGCCAAAGCGCTGGTAGTGTACGACCTCGCGCTGTCTTAAAAACCTTATCGCGTCCTTAACATCCGGATCGTCGCAGAAGCGAAGAATGTTGTCATATGTCACACGCGCCTTTTGCTCAGAGAAGGTTACTTAAACAGTAGGTAAAATCGGCTGAAATCTTTACTTATAGCGTGGTTTTGAAAACAGTAAGTAAAGATTATATTTTTATTTAAGATAAATAAAATAAAGGGTTGAAATTATGGTATAATTATGGTATGATTGTCGTAAAGGAGATGATTTTATGCCACAGATTATACCTATTAAAGAACTGAAAAACACCGGCGATATTTCAATGTTATGTCATAATAGTGATGAGCCTGTTTACATTACAAAGAACGGTTACGGTGATATGGTTATTATGAGTATGGAAGTTTACGAAAGAACAATGTTCCTACAGAATGTAAAAAGCAAAATTGCCAAAGCCGAAGCACAGATCGAAAACGGTGCCGTGATGGAAGCTATAGCCTCTCTCGATGAGATAAGGAGTAAATATGGCATATAGTCTTATCATAGCGGAAGACGCGCATTATGAAATTGAAAGTATTATTGATTACTTGGTCAATAAGCTTTCTAATCCTCAGGCTGCTGTCAGCTTCATGAATAAGCTCGATGATTATTATAACACAATTGCGGATAATCCTTTTCTGTATCAAATCTGCGAAAATATCAGCACAAAAGACAGAGAGTATAGAAAGGTTGTTATCAAGAACGATTATGTTATGATTTATCGTGTTGATAAAGAGCTTAATACTGTTTATGTCTTGCACATAATATACGGGCGACGTAATTATTTTGAATTTTTGTAGTTAAAAACTGGGGGACGGTTCTGTGAAAAAAATAGTTACATTATTAGCGGCTATGATTTTCTTATTGACAGGATGTAATTTTTCGGGTTCAAATTTAAGTTGGAAGGAAGAAGCTCAAAAACTTGTAGTTGCTTTTGATAATCAAAATGTTGAATCTGTAAAGAGTCTTTTCGCAAAGGATATAAATGAGAAAACAGATTTATACCGACAAATTGAAGAAGCGTTCAATTTCTATAACTCCAAATCAATAAATACTGAATTTAATAATGTTTCCGGCAGCTACCAAAAAGATGATATTGATTATAGTGTTGAGGATGTTGAGGTAAAGATAAAAACAAAAAATGCGACATATATTTTTATGCTTGCAATTTGTACTGAGCATACCGATTCTAAACTTGTCGGAATAAGAGAATTAACAATCAGTAAGGAGAACGATTCCGACAGCTTTGTTTTTGTAGGTAATTCTGATATAAAATTCTGAATAATATGAGTAAAGACGTATCGCTTTGTTTAACGGTACGTCTTTATTTTGCATTAGAATTATTTCTTTTTCATCTGATTCTTAAAACACTTCTTGTCAAACTCGGGGTTGAAGGCGTAGAAGTTCTTTGAATCGAGCTTATCAGTGAGGATTCTGAGGTTCTCGCCGAAGCGCTGGTAGTGTACGACCTCGCGCTGTCTTAAAAACCTTATCGCGTCCTTAACGTCGGGATCGTCACAGAACCGCAGGATATTGTCATAAGTCGTTCTCGCCTTCTGCTCGGCCGCCATATTTTCATGAAGGTCGGTTATTGCGTCTCCCTTGGACTGGAGAACCGCGGCCGAAAACGGTACGCCGGACGCGCTCTGAGGATAGATACCCAGAGTATGGTCGACAAAATAATCCTCAAAGCCCGACTTCTTGATCTCCTCTTCGCTTAGCCCTTTCGTGAGCTGATAAACAATAGCTCCGATCATCTCCAAATGCCCAAGCTCTTCTGTCCCTACCGAAGCACCTCTATCAAGAATTTTCGATAATTATAATGCGAATATAGAATTAAAAGCGAATTATAATGCGAATAAAGAAAT